>JAJAZE010000461.1 GCA_026785925.1 Pyrinomonadaceae bacterium | reverse complement strand
GGTCAATTTTCAGCCAGTAATCGTCGTGGACGGTTTTAGTCGCAAACGTCGCTTTGGCGTTTTCCATCGTCGCAAATTCTTTGATTAAAAACGCCGGATTGTCGCAAACATAGGAATCGGCGGACAAGTCGGCGTTGCAGCCGATGTCGTAAGTCCAGAATTTCGCGTCGCACTGGTTCGGTTCGATTTTCGCGCCCAATTTCTTTTGATGTTTGCGAATCGAGGCGGCGATTTCTTCGATGTTGACGAAAATCGTCAGCGGATTCGAGCCGCCTTTGCGCCGGGCGACGTAGCAATACTGGCACGAACTCAGACAGCCGTTCGAGTTCGAGGCGGCGATGAAATCTGCCGAACGCCCGTTTTTGGTGTGCGTTAAACCCGACTTGATTCCCAACACTAAATTCTCGCGTTTGCTTTGCATCCAATCGCCTGCGTCCGCCGCGAAAAGTTCGGGAATCTGCCAGTGCGATTCGACTTCCAAGACTTCGGCATCGGGAAAACGGCTGATGATATTTTCGGCGTTCAGCCGCCAGAAAAAATCCTCGTTGATCGAACGCTGAACGAAAATCTTCTTAAAATTAAATCGCATAAATTATATTTGTTAGTTACATTTAGATAAATTTTCGGGTGTGCGGGTTGTAACTTAATTGCCGCTGATTTACTATTTTCTACACGACTTAATCAAACAAAATAAAAAGGAAAAATTCAAATGGCGGAACTTTATAATCAGGAAATTTTTAAAGACGAACACATCGTCGTCACGGGCGGCGGAACCGGTTTGGGCAGGGCGATGGCGATGCGGTTTGCGACGCTCGGCGCAAAGGTGACGATTTGCGGCAGACGCGAAGAACCGCTTTTGGAAACCGCGAAAGAAATCAAAGACGCGGGCGGCAGAGCGGAAGGAATATCGTGCAACATCAAAGAGTTTGAGGCGGTCGAAGCGATGATCGCCGAAGCCGAATCGCGGCAGGGCGATGTTACAAAATTGGTTAATAACGCGGCGGGCAATTTTCTCGCGCCGACCGAACAACTGACACCGAACGGTTTTGACGCGATTGTCAAAACGAATCTCTACGGCTCGTTCTACGCGACGCAGGCTTGCGGGCGGCGTTGGATTGAAAGAAAACATCAAGGCGCGGTGATGTCAATCGTGACGACTTACGCCGAACACGGCAGCGCGTTTCTCGTCCCTTCGGCGGTTTCCAAAGCCGGAATCGTCGCCCTGATGAAATCGCTGGCGGCGGAGTGGGGCGTTTACGGCATTCGTTTGAACGCGATTGCGCCGGGACCGTTCCCAACCGAAGGCGCGAATTCGCGTCTGATGCCGGATGAAAGATTGGCGGAAAAAATGTATCGCCTGATTCCGCTCCAAAGAGTCGGCGAACACGACGAATTAACCGATATGGCGGTTTTTTTGCTGTCGGATTTGAGTTCGTATCTGACCGGCGAAGTCCTTTATCTGGACGGCGGCGCGAGTTTGACGAGTGCCGGACAATTTAATTTATTTACCGAACTGCCGCGTGAAAAGGTGATGCAGATGTTTGAATCGCTGCGTCCGGCGAAAAAATGAAACAGAGTTTTTTCAAATCACATAATCCATAAACGAGTTTTCGCCTTCGTTCAGAGTCCACGCTTCATCGTGTTTTTTCGCCAGCGCAACGTGGCGGAAACCTCAAACTAAAGTTTGGACTCTGAACGAAGCAAAAGAATTATGACCGAAAACTTTGCCTTACAACTCGCCCGCTGGCACGAGTTTGTTGCTGCGCCGAATGCCGCTATTTTAGATGAACTGCTCGCCGACGATGTGAAATTTCACTCGCCGTTCGTCTGGAAACCAAAAGAAGGAAAAGCGTCGGCGACGATGATCTTGATGACGGTAACGGATGTTTTTCAAGAATTTCGATACGTCCGCGAAATTTTAAACGACTTTCATTGGATGTTGGAGTTTGAAGCGCAAATCGGTGATTTTTCTTTGCGCGGCGTTGATATAATCGAACTAAATGACGAAGGGAAAATTGTTGATTTCGAGGTGATGATTCGTCCCGCCAATGCTTTGCAGATGCTCGGCGCGGAAATGAATCGGCGATTGACCGTCCAAGTCAATAAATTGCAAAATTACCGGTAGCGTCTTCGCTCGAAACGATTTTCTTCCTGCGCGAATTGTTCGATGGCGCGGTTCATACGCTCGCCGCTTTCGTCGTAAAGCGGATATAATTGCAGATTCGGCGCGAGAAAAGCCGCCCGCAGTTCGACCGGACGAGTTCCGGCGCGATTGATGATTTTAACTTGCGTGCCGCGCACTTCTTCAATCCAGAGCGCAAATTCTTCGGCGTTGCCGATGGTCGCCGACAGCAGCAGCAGACGGATGCGCGGCGGCGATAAAATAATCGCTTCTTCCCAGACGTGTCCGCGATATTCGTCCGCCAGATAATGCGCTTCGTCCAAAATGACAAAATCCGTGTTGACCTGTTCGCCCTGTCTCAAAGAATCGAAAAGCTGGTTGCGATAAATCTCCGTCGTGCCGACGATTAAAGGCGCGTCGTAATTTTCCTTGCGGTCGCCGGTCAAAATTCCGACGTTTTCCGCGCCGAATTCCTGTGAAAATTCCGTGTATTTCGAGTTGGTCAAAGCCTTGAGCGGTGTCGTATACCAGGCGCGTTTGCCGTCGGCTAAAAGTCGGCGAATTTCTTCGCGGGCGATCCACGTTTTGCCGCTGCCGGTCGGCGCGGTGACGAGAACGTCCTGCGTTTCGATGGCTTTCAGCGCGTCAATCTGAAAATCGTCCGGCACGAGCGGTCTCGGCTCCGGCGTTCCGATGCCGTTTAGGAGTTTTTCGACGGTTTTGAGTTGATTCGGCGACACGGATTTGGCGGAACTTTCCGGCGCAATTTCCCGTTTAAAGTTTCGTTCCTTTTGACGCTGCGCGTCGGAAGAAGCATTTCGGCGGCTTTTCGAGCGGTTTTTATCTTTTAGCGAACGAGCCATAAACGGCAATGTTAGAGGTTTTCGGCGGCAAAGTCTAATCTTTCAATTGTTCGCCGAAAATGATAAAATCCCAGAAGTTTCGCAACGGTTTAGCGCCGCCGCGCATCTATCGTTGAAGTCAATTATTGGTTGATTATTTATACAAGTTTTTATAAAAAGTATTATGCAGGAACAGGAAAAGGAAATTTTTCAAAGTTACGAGATAAAAAATTGGGATTATTCGCCGTATTTATACAAGATACTCGGCGCGGCGGCGGTATTTAATATCCTGACGGTTTTGGTTCTGGCGCAAACCGATGTTTTGACGGCGCGCGGCTGCGACAGCCCGTTTGTCGGGCGGGTTTGTCAGGTGATTGACACCATTTACGTCGGCAGCACGCTTTTAGGAACCGACAGCGAGTTTGTCAGCAAAGATTATGAAAAATCCGTGCTGGAAGATGCCGAAATTACCTATATTGACGTTTCGGGAATGTCCGAACCGCTGGCTTATCCGGCGGGTTACTTTGCTCTCGCCAATCCGAACGATTTTTCATCAATGCAAAATATGACGACCGATTATTCGATGCCGCAATCGGGCATTCCGGGAATTCCGGGTTTTCCGACGAATCCGACGATCACGGGCGGCACGGACTTGATGAACACGCCGCCCGTGATGCCGACTCCGAACAACAACGCGGTGCAGGGAAATATTCCGACTTCGCCGTTTATGACCGGCGACAATCCGATTCCAGCGTATCCGACGATTAGAAACAGGAAATTTCCCACTAATATCAAACGCAATTCGCTGAAAAATAAAAACAATTCGCCGAACGTGCTGCCGCCGCTGCCCGGCGAAACGGTAGCGGAAAATACCAATAAGAAGGACAAAGATAAAGATAAGACAAATGAAATCGAGCAGCCGAAGCCGGAAATCAAAAGCGATCCGGTTGCCGAAGTTGAAATCAACAGAAAGCCTTTTGAGGATTTAGGCGATTTCGTCAACGAAGAATTGGCGAAAAAGCAGATTGATTTGAACAAGCCGTTCAAGGTCGTGATGGAAGGCACGATTACCGCCGACGGCAAACTCGACCCGAAAAAATCGAAGTTTATTAAAGTCGAAGGCGATGAAAAGATGAAAGAAGTCGCCCGACAAGCCATCGAAGCGGTCGGCAACAGCGGTTTTCTCGTTTATCTGAAAAACAGCGGCGTGGATAAAGTGACTTTCACGCTCGTGCAAGACGACAAACAGATTAACGCGATAATCATTTCCGACCAGAAAACGCCCGAAAAAGCTGGAACGACGGCGAGCGGTTTAAACACGATGCTGTCGGCACTCAAGTTTGCCGATGCCAACGGTTTGAAAAAACTCGACGATAACAGCAAGACTCTGATCGAGAATTCAAAGGTGACGAACGACGGTAGAAATTTCGTTTTGAACTTTGCGCTGCCGAAACAAAACGCGCAGGACATCATCAACAAAACATTAAAAGACCGCGCCGAAAAACGCGCCGTCCAACAGCCGAAAAGCAGTGCCGAGATCAACAGTGATTCAAAAACGGCGTTAGCCAAATAAGCGAGTTTTTTCAAACAACTTTTCCCGTTTTCGGATAGACAGATGAGCCAGCGCAACAAAAACAATTCGATAGTTTTTCTCACGACGCTCTCGGTCTATCTCGGCTTGGTGCTGGTCGGCGGCGGAACTCCATCCGTTTTAGCGCAGGCGGCGTTAACTCAAAAAATCGCAGAAGTTCAAAGTAAAATTGAAGAAGCCGACGATAAAGATTGTAAGGACGATGCTTCAGAGGAGGTTGATGAACTGCTTCGTTTCGATTTCATCAGTGAAGGCATATTAGAGTTTCTCGATGATATTCAAAAACTTCCTCAAACTAATAAAAGAAGTTTCGCCTTTGATTTTGAATATGAATTTGCTTTTACTGATGGAAATTTGCTAACTACTCATCCAAGCGGTTATCCGGATGATGACCCTTATCAACTCGCTGCTTCGGGAAATCTTGAAAGCATTACCAGACATTTAAACTCATATTATCGTTATGATGAAGATTTAAAGAAGGATGCTTCACATTCAAAAGTTAGATTTACTTCTGAAAACGGTGAACTAACAATTAGGATTGCTTCCGAGAAGGAATCTGCCAAATCCACCGCTGATTTTGCCAATCTTTATAACACGGCTTTTGAAATTGGAGTTTGTAGTAAAGATACGGATGCAAAACCGAAAATCATCTACGAAAACTCAAAAGCGACATTTGAAAACAATCAAGTTTTCATCGTTACACGCCTGCCGCGCGGTTCGCTTGACGAACTTCTCAAGCAAAACGCGAAGGCGGAAAATCAATAATTTTACACCGCAAAATCAACCTTCCGTTTTCCTTTTCCCGCAAAATCTGTTTTTATAAATGATTGCTGACAAACATCGGCAATTCCCGTATTTGTTTCAGGCGGCGAAAGAATCGCCGCGTATATTTGAGGATAAGAAAATGGCTAATAAATTGGTAGATAGCTTTTTTAATAAAATTTTAGGCAGCAACACCGACCGTTATTTGAAGAAAGTCGCGCCGGTCGTAGTTCAAATTAACCAGATTGAACCGAATTTGAAACGACTTTCGGATGATGAATTGAGAGCGCGAACCGATAGATTTAAAGAGCAGATTCAGAACGCGCTCAACGGCATTGAAGACAAAACGGAACGCCGCAAGCGCGAACAGGAAGTTCTGAGCGAAATTTTGCCCGAAGCGTTTGCGACCGTCCGCGAAGCGTCCGTCAGAGTGACGGAAATGCGGCATTTCGACGTGCAGCTAATCGGCGGACTCGTTCTGCATCAAGGGAAAATCGCCGAGATGCGGACGGGCGAAGGCAAAACTTTGGTTTCAACTCTGCCCGCTTATTTGAATGCCCTGACCGGGCGCGGCGTGAACGTCATCACGGTCAACGATTATCTGGCGTTGCGCGATGCCGAGTGGATGGGCAAAATTCACCAATTTTTGGGCTTGAAGGTCGGCTGTATTCAAAATGATATGGACGATTACGAGCGCAAAGAAGCCTACGCCTGCGACATCACCTACGGCACGAACAACGAATTCGGCTTTGATTATCTGCGCGATAATATGAAATTCGATCCCGACCAACTCGTGCAGCGCGACCATTATTACGCCGTGATTGACGAAGTTGATTCGATTTTGATTGACGAAGCGCGAACGCCTTTGATTATTTCCGGCGCGTCGGACGAAGCGACCGATAAATACTACATCGCCAACCAAATCATCCCGAAATTCGTGCGCGGCAACAAAGACGAAGAAACGAAAGTGACGACGGGCGATTATCTGCTCGACGAGAAAAATCATTCGTCGGTTTTGACCGAAGAAGGTGTCACGAAAGCCGAAAAACTCCTCGGCGTTTCCAATCTTTACGATCCGGCGAATATGGAACTTCTGCACTGCGTCGAACAGGCTTTGAAGGCGCACACGCTTTACAAAAAAGATCATCAATACGTCGTGCAGGACGGCGAAGTTATTATCGTTGATGATTTTACGGGGCGACTTATGAACGGTCGGCGTTGGTCGGACGGACTTCACCAAGCCGTCGAAGCGAAAGAAGGCGTGAAAATCGAGCGCGAAAATCAGACTTTGGCGACGATTACTTTGCAGAATTATTTCCGAATGTATGAAAAACTTTCGGGAATGACCGGCACGGCGGAAACCGAAGCCGAAGAACTCGGCACGACTTACGGTTTGGACGTGATTATCGTCCCGACCAATCGCCCGATGGTTCGTAAAGATAATTCCGATACGATTTATCGCACTTTGCCGGAGAAATGGAATGCCGTCACCGACGAGATCAAACAACTGCACGAACGCGGTCAGCCGGTTTTAGTCGGCACGGTCTCGGTCGAGAATTCGGAATTGGTGGCGGAAAGGTTAAAGAAAATCGGCGTTCCGCACAATGTTTTGAATGCGAAATATCACGAGCGCGAAGCGGAAATTGTCGCGCAAGCCGGACGCAAAGGCGCGGTCACGATTGCCACGAATATGGCGGGACGCGGAACCGATATTATTTTAGGCGGCAACCCCGAATTTCTCGCTCACGATTTTCTCAAGAAACGCGAAATCAACCCGGACGAAGCCACGCCCGAACAGTTCGAGGAAGAATTGGAAAAGGCGAAACGCATCGTTGACGCGGAACACAAAGAAGTCGTCGCGGCGGGCGGTTTGCAAATTTTAGCGACCGAACGCCACGAATCCAGACGTATTGACAACCAGCTTCGCGGACGCGCCGGACGGCAGGGCGATCCGGGCGCAACTCGCTTCGCTCTTTCATTGGAAGACGATTTGATGCGAATTTTCGCGGGCGATAAAGTTCGTTCGATGATGGAATGGCTCGGTATGGAAGAAGGCGTTGCCATCGAATCGAAAACCGTTTCCAAGCAAATCGAACGCGCTCAGAAAGCCGTCGAAGGGCGCAATTTTGAAACCAGAAAGCACGTCTTGAAATACGACGACGTGATGAACAAACAGCGCGAAACGATTTACGGTCTGCGCCGCCAACTGATGTTGTCGCCCGAACACCGCGAATATCTGTTGGGCGAAAAAGGCGTGGCGCGTGACCTGCTCGCGGATTTGACGCACCAGTATTTAAATCCGCAGGTTTCGCCTGATTTATGGGACGTGGACACCTACGCGGCGGAAATCGAGAGCATCTACGCCGTTGATCCGGCGGTTGACGCGAATGTTGATTTTCATAAATTGACGGCTGACGAAATCGAGGACGCGATTTGGAAAAAGGCGGTCGAAATTTACGACGCGAAGGAAAAATTGATGGGAAGCGAGCAGCTTCGCGCCTTCGAGCGGTATATAATGCTCAACATTATTGACTCGCAGTGGAAAGACCATCTGCTTTCGATTGACCATTTGAAACAGGGCATCGGCTTGGTCGGCTACGGACAGAAAGACCCGCTCGTCGAATATAAAAAGCAGAGCTTCGATATGTTCCAGGATTTGCTCGACCGCGTTGACACGCAGACGACCAAAGCGTTATTTAACCTCGAAGTCGTCGTCAAAGACGAGCAGGCGGAGATGGAAAAATTAGAGCGATTGGAGCGTCAAAGAGCGAGACGACAAGCGGCGGGAATGGCATTTACCGGCGCAATGTCCACGGCGGCATCGGCAGGTGAAGAAGCGATTAAATCAACGCCGTTTGTCCGCAACCAGCCGAAGGTCAAGGCAAATGACCCGTGCTACTGTGGTTCGGGCAAGAAATTCAAAAAATGTCACGGCGCGGGGACGTAAAGGCAAAAGTAAAAAGGGAAAAGGCGAAAAAAGGCGAAAGTTGAATAACTTTCGCCTTTTCGTTTAGCAGTTTTACTGCTGACCGTTTAATAAATTCCAAAGCCAAATGATGATTATGACCAGCAAACCAAATAGTAGACCAAAGGCTCGAAGTATCAACATCCAAGTCGCTTCTGATTTATAAGTAAATTTAGTTTTCATCTGCAAAATTTAGTATAAATCAGAAAAGGTCAATTTGCCCTTCGACCACGCCGTTTGTCAGAATGAAGCAACTTTATCGTTTGGCAGACACTCCAACGAATCTTTGACGAGCCGCCAAGTGCAGATATAATGGCAAGCCTGAACTTGCCGGAAAACTTTTTATGAAAATACTTTACAAAACCTCTCTGCTGGCGGCTTTTTTTCTGCTGGCGGTCAATTTCGCCTTTGCCCAAACCGAACGCGCTGACGGATTAAAATTTTACGAGCAGGGCGAATATGAAAAGGCGGCGGTCGAACTGCAAAAGGCGGTTGACGCGGACGAAAACGACCGCGAGGCGTGGTTTTATCTGGGAATATCGTTCGCCCGTTTGAAGAAAGGCAAAAAGGCTTTTAAAGCCTTTAGCGAAGGTGATGGCATCAAGCCGAGAGAACCTGCGGAAAAAGATAAGAATCTAAAAATCATCTCCAAGCCGCGACCGCGCTACACCGACGCGGCGCGACGGGAAAATGTGACAGGAACCATTGCGCTGGCGGTGGAGTTCGGCGCGGACGGCACGATAAAATTCGTCTTCCCGATTCGCGGATTGCCATTCGGACTAACGGAAAATTCCGTCAACGCCGCCCGTCAAATAAAATTTGAGCCTGCCGTCAGAGACGGGAAAACAATTTCTCAAATAGGGCTGGTCGGTTACAGTTTTGCCATCTACTAAAAATAAATTATGAAGATTTTACTCAATAAAATATGTTTCGCGCTCGGTTTGACCTTAATTTTCGCCGGTTTCGCTTTGGCTCAGAGCGAGCGCGAAAATGGACTGAAACTTTACGCGGAAGGCAGAATTAAGGAAGCCGTCGCCGCGCTGGAAAAGGCGAGCAAACAGGCGAAAAACGATGCCGAAATCTGGAACGCGCTGGGGCTTGCTTACACCAAAGGCGAGAATGTGAAAAAGGCGATCAAGTCGTTTGAAAAAGCGACGGCGATCAGCCCGCAGAACGCGGTTTATCAAACGAATCTGGCTTACGCTTATCTGCTCAACAGCAAATTCGACAAAACGCAGAGTGCCGCGACCAAAGCCATCGAGCTTGATCCGAAAAACGCGGCGGCTTATTATTTGCGCGGCTCGGCGAGCATCTGGGAAGGCAAGCCGGACGAAGCGATTGCCGATGCCGACCGAGCCATCGGTTATAACGCGGATTACGCGCTGGCTTACGTTTTAAAGTCAGACGCGCTGCTGGCAAATTTCGGCAGGCGCGTCGGCAGCGGCGCGAAACCGATTGACGAAATAAGTTTGCTCAAGCAGGCGGGCGACGTGCTGGAACTTTGTCTGCAAAATTGCCGCAACAACGCGCAGACGGAAATTCAGCAGAAAAGATTGGAACCGCTGAAAATTTTTTATAATTACTTCAGCAAAAATAAAGATGCCGTTATCAATCAAACGCCGGTCGGAGAAGTCAGTCAACTGCCGACTCTGCCGGTTGCACCGGATCCGAATTTCACTCCTTTGAAAATTTTATCAAAGCCGAGGGCGAGTTATACGGATAGTGCGCGGCAGGCGGGCGTTAGAGGAACCGTCAGATTGGTGGTGCTATTTGCCGATAGCGGGCGCGTCACGCATACGTTGATGTTGAAAGGTTTGAGCAACGATTTGAATGAAAATGCCGTCAACGCGGCGCGCAGCATCAAGTTTGAACCTGCCCGCAAAAATGGGAAACCGATTTCGCAAATAAAAATTGTTGAGTATACATTCGAGATTCGCTGAAAATTTAACAAATCAACGTATTTCCCTAATAATGACGACGGTAATCAAAGTTGAAAATTTATCCAAACTGTATCGGCTCGGCGGCACACGGCACAATTCTTTGCGTGACGCGGTGATGAGTTTCGTCAAAAACCCATTGCAGTCGAACCGGAAAACGGTCAGTTTCGATGTCGCTGCTTCGCTCGAAGGCGACACGGCGATTACGCCGGAAAAATGGATGGCGTGATTCATCCGATTTTAGAAATGGGAAACTTCTTTTGAAATGAGAGGTGAAAAATAAGAAGTGAGAAGTGAGAAATGAGAATTTGTTTTCTTTCACTTCTCACTTCTCACTTCTCACTTCTCACCTCTTATTTCTCACTTCCCACTTCTAAACTCGCCTGCCAATGGCAAAAACTTTGACTAAAACCAAACCCGCGATGAAGCCGCCGATGTGCGCGGCGTAGGCGACTCCGCCGGTTTCCGCCGAGGAAAAATAACCCTGCACAATTTGAAAACCGATCCACAGACCGAGCGCGACGTAAGCTGGAACTTCCGTCAGAAAATTAAATATCAGGGCGCGAACGCGGCGTTTGGGAAACAGCAGCAGATAACCGCCGAGAACGCCGGAAATCGCGCCCGAAGCACCGAGCATCGGGATAATCGAATCGGTGTCCATCACGATTTGCGCGGCGGCGGCGGCAAAACCGCAGACCAGATAAAACGCCGCGTAGCGCAGATGTCCGAGCAGATTTTCCAGATTATCGCCGAACACCCAGAGAAAAAGCATATTCCCGAAAATGTGCATAATGTCGCCGTGCATAAACATCGAACTGAGGAAATTAAAATAAACCGGCAGCGGCGTGGCGAAATGCGGAACTTGTCCCGTATTGCCGAGCGCGTCGCGCACGATTTGAACGCCGGTAATATCAACGCCGGTCGTAATTTCCTTCGGCACGAGCGAGTAGGCGTAGCTGAACGAGTCGTTCGAGCCGATTTGCTGCAAAGCCACGAAAACCAGAATGTTGATGCCGATGAAAATATAATTGACATACGGCGTAATCGTCCGGTCGCTGTTGTCGTCGCTGATGGGAAACATTTTGAAAATCTCCTTATTCTAAAACAAAATCTCGTCAACTTTTAAATTCAAATCCGGCAGCATTTCCGATTCGACAGTTTCGCCGTGCTTGAAAATTTTGGTCAACTGATAAATTCCGCTATTTGGCTTCGTGTGGATTTCGATAATGTCGTTCGGCAAATTAACGATCCAAACTTCGGGAATCTCGGCTTCGGCGTAAAGCGTAAGTTTCGTGTCGCGGTCATATTTTAAAGTCGCGTCCGAAACTTCGATTAACAGCAACACATCTTTGGGAATCGGTTTGCTGCCGGAATAAAAATCCTCGCGTCTTTCGAGAACCGCCAAATCAGGTTCCGGTTCATTATAATCGCTGAATCTGACTGGTTGCTGGTTTCTTAAACTTACCGATTTTCCCAAACGGTCGCGCAATAGTTCATTCAATTTCTCGACGACGGCGGCGTGTTTATCTCCAATCGGCATTTTTTGTATCAATTCTCCTTCGATAATTTCAGCCTTTTCGTAGTCTTTGAGCATACCGAGTTCAATCATTTTGTAATACTCGTCAACCGTAAATCGAAGGCGGCGCGGCTGCGGCTGCGGCTGGACGTTAATCATAAAATTCACCTCGTAAAAATTTTAACCGATTCAAGTGCAGTTTCAAACTTTTTTCGCGTCCTGCAAAAGCTCAAAACCTTCCGAACGCGCCACGAAGGTCGCCGCCGTCAAATCGCCGACGACGTTCAAAGTCGTGCGGCACATATCGAGCAGTCTATCAACGCCGAGGATAATCGCAATCAGCGCGGGATTAACGCCGACCATCGGCATCGCCAGAATTCCGATGATAAAAGGAATCGAGCCGCTCGGCACGCCGGCAGTTCCGATGCCGCCTAAAATCGCCATATAGACGACGACTAACTGCGTTCCGAAACTCAAATCAACGCCGGCGAGTTGGGCTAAAAATAGAACTGTAATTCCTTCATACAAAGCCGTGCCGTTTTGATTTGCCGTTGCGCCGACGGTTAAAACGAAACTGTTGATGTGTTTCGGAACACCCAGATTTTCTTCCGAGACGCGAAGCGCGGTCGGCAAAGTTGCGTTCGATGAAGAGGTTGAAAATGCCGTCACGATCACCGTGCGGACGCGGCGGAAAAAT
>JAJAZE010000460.1 GCA_026785925.1 Pyrinomonadaceae bacterium | reverse complement strand
TCGCGTCCGATGCAGACGCAGGAAGCCGCATTTAACGGCGATTTGTGGTTTTTTACCAGCACCGAGACGCACAAGACGGACGAAATCGAAAAAGATAATCGCGTCAACGTCGCCTATTCGTCGCCCGCCCAGAACACTTACGTTTCGGTTTCGGGAACGGCTTCGCTGGTTAGTGACAAGGAGAAAATCGAAGAACTGTGGAATCCGATTTTGACGGCTTGGTTTCCGAAAGGACTCGACGATCCGACGCTGATTTTGCTGAAAGTTTCAGTCGAGCAAGCCGAGTATTGGGATTCGCCGTCCTCGACGGTCGTGAAAATCGCCGGTTTCGTCAAAGCGTTGGTGACGGGCGAACCTGCCGGCGGCGGCGATCACGGCAAAGTGAATTTATAAAGTTCAAGAAGTTTTAGCCGCGAATAACACGAAGGAGACAAATTCTTTTTAGATTTTATTTGAGTCCATTTGTGTTATTCGCGGCTGAAACACTTTTCGGTTGAATATCGCGGCGGTAATTGTGGATAATGAAGCGAAAGTTTCGTCATCCATTTTTTGTTTTCGAGGAGAAGTTTATGAAAAAGTTTTTCTTTCTTTTGGTTTGGTCGGCGTTCGGCATTTCGGCGTTCGCGCAAGAAAAATACACGATTCAGCAGTATTTGAACATTCGTTCGGCATCGGCTCCGATGTTTGCGGACAAAAGCGGCAAACAGATTTTCTATCTGACGAATGTTTCCGGCACATCGCAGATTTGGATGATTGACGCGGCGGGCGCGTCCGTGCCGAAGCAAATCACGAGTTACGATGACAACATCGGTTTCGTCAGTTCGTCGCCGAATGGTGACGGCGTGGTTTTCGGGAAAGCTGTCGGCGGCAACGAAAACACGCAGTTTTTCTGGATGAAACCGGACGGCACGGCAATCAGGCAATTGACGAATAATCCGGCGGTGCGCCATAATTTCGGCGATTGGTCGGACGACGGCAAGCGGATTTATTACGCCTCGAATAAGCGCGATAAAAACTTCTTTGACATTTACGCGATGGAAGCGACAAACGGCAAAGAAGAACTAATTTATCAGCAGGACGGCAACAACGATTTCGCCGCCGTCTCGAAAGACGGCAGACAGATTATTATTTCGCGTTCGGGAACGGAATTCGGATTGGACAACAATCTTTATTTGATTGACGCGGCGACGAAAAAAGTGACTTTGCTGACACCGCACACGGACGCTTCACAATTCGGCGACGTCGAATTTTTGCCGGACGGCGATTCGATTGTGCTGGCGACGAACAAAGACCGCGAATATTCTTCGCTGGCGCAGATGGATAATTTACGAAGCGACGGCGGCGCGAACGTAATCGTCGTCGGGAAAGACGCGCCGGATTGGGATGTCGAAGCAATCAGAGTTTCGCCGAAAGGCAACGCGCTCGCCTACACCGTCAACCGCGACGGCTTTTCGGAATTAAATTTGCGAAAAATTGAATCGGGCGGCAAACCTTTGATTTCAAATTTCGATTTCAAATCCGAAATTATCAAACTGCCCGCACAGGGTATCGTCGGCGGTCTGCAATTCTCCGACGACGGCGGCAAACTCGCGTTTTCATTCTCAAGCGCAAAATATAATTCGGACGTTTGGCTTTACGATTTGCCGTCGAAAAGTCTGACGCAAATCACGAAAAGCTCGCGCTCGGATATTTCGCAAACATCGTTCGTCGAGCCGCAGTTAATTAAATATAAAACTTTCGACGGGCGCGAAATTCCAGCCTGGTATTATAGACCTGAAAAAATTGTCGGCAAAATAGTAAATTCACCGGCAGGAAATTTCAGTGTTGGCATCCGTCCGACAAAGAACTTACCCGTTATCGTCAGCGTTCACGGCGGACCCGAAGGGCAGGAGCGTCCCGGATTTAATCCGCTTTATCAATATTATCTGTCGCGCGGTTATGCCGTTCTCGCCACGAACGTGCGCGGTTCGACCGGCTACGGCAAAACTTTTACGCACCTCGACGATGTGCAGAAGCGCGAAGATTCGGTCAAAGATTTGGCTTTCGCAGTCGAATGGCTGAAAACTTCCGGCGGCGCAGACCCGAAACGAATCGCGGTAACGGGCGGCAGTTACGGCGGTTATATGACGATGGCGGCGATTACGCTTTACCCGGATTTGTTCGCGGCGGCGGTCAATACGGTCGGCATCGTTAATTGGGAAACTTTTCTGAAAAACACTTCCGGTTATCGTCGCCGACAGCGCGAAGTCGAATACGGAATGCTCGACAAAGACATCGAATTTCTGCGCCGCATTTCGCCAATTGCGAAAGTGGATAAAATTAAAACGCCGCTCTTCGTCATTCACGGCAAAAACGATCCGCGAGTGCCTTACACCGAAGCCGAACAAATCGTCAAAGTGTTGAAAGATAAAGGCGCGATTGTCGAATATAAACTCTACGACGACGAAGGACACGGCATCTCGAAACTGAAAAACCGGCTCGATTTATATCCGCGAGTCGCCGACTTTTTGGATAAATATATGAAGTGAGAGGAAAGGTGAGCAACATCGGTTTATAAAATGAGTAAAACTTACGATGCTAATTTACTATTTGCTTCGGTACGTTAGAATACTTTGAACAAATCGGAGTATCGGAATATGACAGAAGAAACAAATCAAAAAGCGAAAAGCCTCATTCAAAATAATTTGGCTTATTTAGACGAAGTAGTTGAAGCCGCCGTCGTAAATTTACTGGAAGATGAAGGTATCGAGTGCGACAATGAGTTCGTAGCGGAACTTCAATATATTTACGATGTCTATGTCGGAGGAAAAAAACATGGCGGAAAAATCGTTTGATTCGGTAAAGATTCATCACGGCGACTGCGGACAAATTCTCGAAACCTTAGAGCCGAATAGCTTTCAGTCAATCATCGCCGACCCGCCGTATTTTCAAGTTTTACTCGGCGAAAGTTGGGATAATCAGTGGCAAACCGAAGGAGATTATTTGGATTGGACGGAAGATTGGATTGCAAAATCTGCTGAATTATTAAAAGACGACGGACTTTTTTTCATTTTCGGGCAACTCGGAAAACGTGAGCATTTATGGCTGCACGTTTGTTCGATGGCAACCCGAAAATTGCAGTTTCACGATATGCTGATTTGGGATCGCGCCGTCGGCTACAACGAGCGTTACGATAGTTTTACGCCGTGCTATGAAATGATTTTGGTGCTTCGCAAATCGAAAGAAGCGAAACCTTATTTTGATAAAGATGCCGTGCGGCTTTCATACGACGATGACACCATCAAG
>JAJAZE010000459.1 GCA_026785925.1 Pyrinomonadaceae bacterium | reverse complement strand
TAAATTGTCAACCACAAACTCCGCTGTTTCGTAATGCCTCAGTAAAAAGTTATGGGCAACAATTTTAAATTTTGAAGACCCGTAAGTCTTTTATTTTCAGTAAACCTATTTTCAAGAAATAGCTTCTGTAACTTATGACTGAGGCATTACCGTCGAATATTCGGGCGAATGGTTGACGCAATCCGAGAATAGTTTTATCATTTTTAATTCACGCCGGGGTGGCGAAATTGGTATACGCACCAGACTCAAAATCTGGCGGGAGCAATCCCATGTCGGTTCGACTCCGACCCTCGGCATATTCGCTTTCCATTGGTCTTCATCATCAATTATAAAAACTCAAATCGGCTTTTTTTTGCGTAATCAAAGAACAAAAACAGCTTTGGCTGTTGTCGTCGCTGTTTTTGCCTAAAGTTTGTAACCAGCCACAGTTCGGGAAAAGAGATGAGCGAAAACTGTTCCTTCGATAAAATTTAGTTGAATAGAACTAAATAAATCAGAAAGAACTTTCGCCCGCCGGATATTTGACTAGTGTTTTTTGAGATTGACGAGTTTTGCCGTGCATTTGAATCGCTCTGGAGAAAGCGTTTGCTCACCGAAGCCGACCGCAAGTTTCTGAGCAAATTGAAAGCCGTCGTTGAGAAATATCAAAAATAATCGAAGTTATTTGTTCGTTTTTCTGACCAGATAAATCACGCCGTTGTGATCGTCGGTGAACAGGAACGAATCTTCGTCCAGTTTCATAATATCGCACGGTCGCCCGACGACATTCCCGTTCTGCAAAAAGCCGTTGGCGAAATCCTGTAATTTTTTGCCCTTTCGCACAATCACGATTTTGTAGCCGTGTCCGATATGTTTGTCGGTCGAGCCGTGCAGCGCGACGAGAAAAGAATTTTTAATCGCGTCGCCATTCGTCGCCTCGTCAAAGTAATCGAAGCCGAGCGCGGAAGAATGCGCCGGAAAAAAGGCGTAGGAACGCGGCACGTTAGCACACGATTTCAGACGATTCGATTTTGTGTCGCGGAGAACTCTTCCGTTTGATTGATAACACGAAGCCCAGCCGTAGTCCGCGCCGTCTTTAAGCGCGTAAAAAGTTTCATCGGGGTTTTTCAAACCGAGATGGTCTGCGCCCTGATTGGCGGCAAACAGCGAATCTTCGATCCATTTTAGTCCGACGGCGTTTCGCAAACCTTTCGCGTAAATCCTTTGTCTGCTGCCGTCGGCGTTCATTTCCAAAACGGCGGCGCGAACTTTTTCCTTTTCATCGCAGGCGTTGCAGCTGGAACCGACCGAAACGTAAAGTTTCCCGTTCGGTGCAAAAGCGATGGTGCGCGTCAGATGCCAGCCGCCGTATTTGTAACTCAAACCGTAATCGGGAAACGTCGCCAGAATCTCGACGTTTTTACTCGCTTTTGTCTCGCCTTTGGTAAATTTGCGGCGCGTCAATTTATCGGTCTCAGCAAGATAAAACCAATCCTGACCTTTTTCATCAACATAAAATTGAATACTGTTCGGATTTTTCAAATTCGTCAGAAACGTGGTAACTTTGCCGAATTTGCCCGTTTCCCGGTTCCAATCGTCCAAAATATAAACCGCGCCTTTTCGGTTGTCGGTCAGATTATACAAATCGGTCACGAAAATTCTGCCGTCCGGCGATTTGGCAAAAAACCTGACACGCTTTAAGCCTTCGGCGGCGGGAGTAATCTCGTAATCGGCGGGCAAATTCAGATTAAATGTTTTCCCGTTTTTGAGCGATATTTTATGCGGAACGAGTTTGACTTGCGCGAACGTCGGAACGAAAAAAACCAGCGAAAGCAAAATTGTTCTCAGCATAATTCAAGTTTCCGGTTTCTGATTTCCAGGTTTCTGGTTTCATTTCCGGAATCTTGAGCCTGAAACCCGAAACCTGAAACTCAGCGATTTTTCTTTCTGACAAAATAAATCACGCCGCCGCGATCATCTGTAAAAAGAAATGAATTGGGCGACAGGCGCAGAACGTCGCACGGGCGACCGTTGGTGTTAATGCCTTCGACAAAACCCGTGATAAAATCCTGCTGCCGGTTGCCTTCGCGCACCGCGACGATTTTGTAGCCGCGCGACCAATTACGGTCGGTCGAGCCGTGCAGCGCAATGAGAAAAGAATTTCTAAGATTTTCGTCGGCGGTTTTGCCGTCGAAATAATCGAAACCGAGAGCCGAGCTATGCGCGGGAAAATAGGCGTAGGAGATGGGAACGGAACTACAATCCGGCGGCGTTTGTTTCTTTTTCGCCGAGCGCGGGTCGAAAACGACTTTGCCGTCCGACTGAAAACACTGCGACCAGCCGTAATTTGCGCCGTCTTTAAGCTCGTAAAAAGTGTCGTCGGGTTTGTCCAAACCCAAACTGTCAATGCCTTCGTTCGTCGCGTAAAATTTATTGCCGACCCATTTCATTCCGACGGCGTTTTTTATATTTCTGACAAAGACGCGCCGCTCGCCGCCGTCGGCGTTCATCTCCAGAATCACGCCGCGAATGTCTTTTTCTTCCTTCTTTTCCGTGCAGAAATCGCAGCTTGTCCCGATTGAAACGTAAAGTTTGCCGCTCGGCGAGAAGGCAATCGAGCGCGTCAGATGCCAACTGCCGTGTTTGTAATTCAAACCGTAATCGGGAAACGTCGCCAAAGTTTCCGCCTTGCCGGTCTGCACCAGCGAGTTTCTAATAAATTTATAGCGCGTCAGTTTGTCGGTCTCGGCGAGGTAAAACCAATCCTGACCTTTTTTGTCGGTGTGAAAAGCGATGCTGTTCGGATTTCTCAAATTCGTCATAAACGGAATGATTCTGCCGAATTTTCCCGTCCGCGAATTCCAGGCATCGAGCAGATAAACCGTGCCTTTCCGGTTGTCGCTCATATCGAACATATCGGTCACGAAAATTCTGCCGTCCGGCGCGACGGCGAAGAAACGGACGCGCTTCAAACCTTCGGCGGCAGGCATAATTTCATAATTGGCAGGCAGATTAAGATTAAATTCCCGACCGTCTTTGAGCGAAATTTTTTTCGGCACGAGTTGAATTTGCGCCGGAGACGGCAAAACCAAAAGCGCAAACAGAAAAAAAGCGGCTAAAAGTCTTTCTGCTTTTTCATATTGGCTGGTAAATCGGCTAATAAATTTACTTGATTCATTCGTCTTCATTAAGATTTTATATACGATTATTGTGCCATTTTTTCTTAAATTTTCCGGCTCTTGCCTGCCACCATTCGCGCCATTCCGCCATCGCTTGCGCTCTTTCGTCCGGCGAACTCGCCGGTTGAAAATTAAGTCAGGTGTTGGTCGCATCGCGCAAACACATCTCGGCGAAAAACCTCGTCGGCAAATCGTCGCTGTCGAGTAAATCAATCAATTCAAGAATCGAGTTTTTCGCCATCGCGCCGCGCTTTTCGACAAATTCTGCTCGTTTCACTTTTGCTTTTTCCCTTTTTACTGCTGCCTTAAAACTACCCGCGCCGGTGCGCCGTCGCCGGTTCCGCCGACGATCTTCAGCGGCAGACAAACCAATTCGTAATCGCCCGCCGGAACTTCGCGTAAGTCGAGTCCTTCGATAATCACGATTTCTTTTTCAAGCAGCGTGACGTGCGTCTCGTAACTTTCCGCGCCGAATTTTTCGACCGACAGATAATCAATACCGACGAGCTTGATGCCGAGATCAACCAACGCTTTTGCCGCTTCGGGCGCGATGTAAGTAAAATCCCGGCGGAAACCTTTTTCCATCTCGCTCCAAAAGTTTGAATTACGGGTTTTAAACAGAACTCGTTCGACACCTTCGAGATTGACGATGTGTTCTGTTTGAATCGCCAGAACATTTTTATCAATTTCGACGACGCGGCATTTGCCGATGAGTTTCTCGAATTCGAGTTCGTGGACGCGCCGCGCACCTTCGATAAAATGATTGGGCGCGTCAACGTGCGTCGCCGTGTGAACGCCGCAGCAGAGACGCGAGACGTTTGCCGCGTCGCCGCGTTCGATGGCGTTGGCAACAGTGATTTCAACCGGCGGATCGCCTTCATAAACCGGCGTTTGCTCGCTGATCGGAACGGTGACATCGTAGATTTTCATGCAAATCCGGTCAGGAAGAATGTTGCGAAAAAGCACAAAAACACAAGAGCATTCAAACCGAAAAGTGATTTATCTTTTGTGAATTTTGTGCTTTTTCGCGGCTAATGTTTACTTGAAGCATTCGCTTCGTCCGGTTTCTCGTCTTTTTTCGACAAAAACATATCGAGAATCAACAAACCTGCACCGAGACAGATTGCCGCGTCCGCGACGTTAAAAGTCGGATAATGCCAGTTGCCGAACTGCACATCAATAAAATCAATAACGAAACCGAGCCGTATGCGGTCGGTGACGTTGCCCAAAATTCCGGCGAGCAGCAATCCCAATGCGCCGAGCAAACGGTCTTGAGTGGTAGGAACCCGCCAGAAATAATACAAAACCAAAACTGCCGCCACGCCCGCGATCACGGAAAGTCCGTAGCGTCCGGTATCGCCGTGGTCGTCCAAAAAGCTGAACGCTACGCCGGTATTTTGCGCGTAAGCAAAATTCACAAAGTTAGGAATGATGGAAACGTCGCCCTCGAAACGCAGTTTTCTGATTGCCCACGCTTTTGTGGTTTGATCAATCAAAAAAACCGCTCCCGCCATCAGCAGGTAAGCGATTTTCCAATAAAAATCTTTTTTATTTATCATTACAGAAACGAGCGGTAACCACGCACGAATAAACACAGATTATCTTTAATTTACACTCGTGTCTATTTGCCTCCGCCGTTCGCGGTGCGCGGCAATCGGCAAGTTATTTGGTTTCCGGGAAAACCGCCGGCGATGCTTTGAATTTTTTATCCCAACCGAGCCAGCAGACATCCGTGCAGCCGATTAGATAAGTCACCACCTTCCATTTTCCGGCGGTTTTTTTGAGCAATGCCTGATAATTGTTTTCAAACGCGCCTGCGTCAATCGCCTTCTGATACGGCGTGGCGGCGTAGTCGGGCTTGACGGATTTCAAGTTCAGCGGCTCGCCGTTGATGAACGCCCAAGTGTCCGTCATCTTGAAATTTTTGATGGTGAACTGCACTCGCTGTTTTAACTCTTTTTCGACCGGAACGCGCAGCGCGTTCATAATCGCCATTCGATCCACCGAATCTTTCGCGGGTGTCACGGCGACTTCATCCTGCGCGACGGCTAAAGAAGCAAAAGTGAAAATTAAACACCAACCGAAGAATGATTTTTTTAACATAAACTTACTCCTTAAATCAGTTTTTCTTTAACAAATATAAATGCGTAAAAGACTCGTATGTCCAGACAAAATAAATTTAACAGACGATAAATGCAGCCCGATTGTCAGCGAAATCGAAGTTCACAAAATTTTTTCGATTTCGCTTAACGCCGCCGCGCATCTTTCGCAGACGGTCGGATAACCGGCAAATTCGCCGACGCGCACCGAATAATTCCAGCAGCGTTCGCACTTTGCGCCGTCCGCTTTCCGGACTTCGACTTTCAGCGCGTCGCCTTCGTGAACTTCAACTTGCGAGGTGATAAAAATATACCGCAAATCTTCGTAATAGGCGATTAAAAATCTGGTCGTTTCCTTATCGGCGGTCAAAATAATTTTTGCCTCCAGACTCGAACCGATTTTTTTGGCGTTTCTGGCTTCTTCGAGAACTTTCAAAACTTCGTCGCGGATTGAAAAAATCCGTTCCCAATCCTTCAAAAGCTGCGAGTCGTCCGCACCGGAAACTTTCGGAAATTCAGCTAAATGAACCGACGCGAGTTTTTGCTGCGGCAGATTCTCAAACGCTTCGTCCGCCGTGAACGCCAGAACAGGCGCGAGCAAACGACATAGTTTATCGGTGATTGCGTAAAGCGCGGTTTGCGCCGAACGACGTTCAACCGATTTCGGCGCGTAAATGTAAAGCCGGTCTTTGATAATGTCAAAATAACGCGCCGATAAAGTGACAGTCACAAAATGATAAATCGTTTGATACGCGATTTGAAAATTATATTCTTCGTAACCGTTCACAACTTTGCCGATCACCAAGTCGAGTTCCGCCAACGCCCAACGATCAATTTCCAGCATTTCCTGCAAAGAAACTGTTTCTGATTCAGGATTAAACTTGTCGAGATTACCGAGCGCGTAACGCAGAGTGTTCCTGAATTTTCGATAAGCGTCCACGATGCGCGACAAAATCTCGTCCGAACAGCGCATATCTTCGGTGTAATCAACCGCTGCCGCCCACAAACGCAGAATTTCCGCACCCGATTTACCCACGACTTCGTTCGGCGAAACGGCGTTGCCGGTAGATTTGTGCATCTGCCTGCCGTCGCCGTCCACGACCCAGCCGTGCGTGATTAAATTTCGATACGGCGATTCGTCGTGCGCCGCCAGCCCGCACATCAAACTCGAATTAAACCACCCGCGAAACTGATCGCCGCCTTCCAAATAAACATCCGCCGGAAACCGCAAATTGTCGCGCGTCTCCAAAACCGCCACGCACGACGAACCGGAATCAAACCAAACGTCTAAAATATCAGTTTCTTTCGTGAAATTTTCGCCCGCGCATTTCGGACATTTGAAATTATCGGGCAGTAAATCTTTCGCATCGCGGTTATACCACGCATCGGCGGTTTCCTGCTGAAAAATGTCGGCGACGTGATTAACGATTACCGGATCGGCGACGGCTTCATCGCAGCCGTTACAGTAAAAAACCGGAATCGGCACGCCCCAGACTCGCTGGCGCGAGACGCACCAATCGGGACGATTTTTGAACATATTCTGCATTCGTCCTGCGCCCCAAGTCGGATGCCAATTTATTTTCTCGATTTCCGCTTTGGCACTTTCGCGCAGAGACGTTTCCGCGCCGCTCGTCGCCCGGTTGTCCATCGAAACGAACCACTGCGGCGTGGCGCGAAAAATCACCGGTTTTTTGCATCGCCAGCAGTGCGGGTAACGATGAACGTAATTTTCCGTGAATAAAAGTGCGCCCGATGCGCGCAGAAATTCGACGATTTTCGGATTCGCTTTGAAAATAAATTCGCCCGCGAAATGCTCGACTTCGGAAGTGAATTTGCCGCCGTTATCAACCGGGCAGTAGACTTCCAGACCGTAATTTTTGCCGATTACAAAGTCGTCGTGTCCGTGTCCGGGCGCGGTGTGAACGCAGCCGGTTCCCGATTTTGACGAAGTTTTGCTTTCAAATTTAACGTCCAGTTCCGTTTCCGCGTCGGCTTCGCCCAGTGTGACGTGTTCGCCGTTCATTATCAACGAAGTGCGGTCGAGCCAAGCGTGTTTCGCTTCGAGTCGGTCAAGTTTGGAACCTTTAAAACGCGCCAATTCTTTCGCGTCAGTTAAACCGCAGAGTTCGGCAAAAGATTTCGCTAATTCCGATGCGACGATATAAACTTCGCCGTTCGCTTCCATCGCCGAATAATCAAAATCGGGATGCACCGCGATTCCCAGATTTGCCGGTAAAGTCCAGGGCGTGGTCGTCCAAATCACGACGAAAACATTTTTCCCTCGCAAGTTTTCGTCAATCAAATTCGCATCCGACTTCAAAGGAAATTTCACATAAACCGACGGCGAAGTGTGTTCCCGATATTCGACTTCGGCTTCGGCGAGCGCGGTTTGGTCGTGAACGCACCAGTAAACCGGGCGCAAACCTTTGTAGACATAGCCGCGTTCAAGAAATTTCCCGAACAGCCGCGCCGTTTCCGCTTCGTAATCGTTCGACATCGTTAAGTAAGGATTTTCCCACTCGCCTAAAATCCCCAAACGTGAAAAATCTCTGGTCTGTCCGTCCATCGCTTTGGCGGCGTGTTCGCGGCAGATTTTGCGAAAAGTCGAGACGGGCAAATCGTTGCGGTGCTTGCCTTTTTCCGTTAATTTTTTCTCGACGTGCGTTTCAATCGGCAAACCGTGACAGTCGTAACCGGGAATATACGGCGCGTCGAAACCCATCATCGTGCGCGTTTTGACGACGAAATCTTTAAGGATTTTATTGAGTGCCGTGCCGATGTGAATGTCGGCGTTCGCGTATGGCGGACCATCGTGCAGGATAAATTTCTCCGCCGTTTTGCGCGTTTCACGAATCTGCGCGTAAAGTTTCGCGTCCGCCCATTTTTTCAGACGCGCCGGTTCTGCCTGTCCGAGATTCGCCTTCTGCGCGAAATCAGTTTTCGGTAAATTAACGGTTTTCTTCAGTTCTAAAGGTTCAGTCATAAATTTATCATCGAACACTTATCTATCATTTTTCATTTGTTGGTTGATAAATGTTAAATGATAAATGAAAAAGTCCCAAGCCGTTCGTTGGCTTGGGACTCGTTTAAGCAAAGGTTGACCTTCGGCTTCGGCTCTCACGGAGCCAAGTCCCTGTCGGTAATAATGCTGCTTATGTTTGAAAAACGCTTCATAAAATTCTTTGCAGATATATTTATGCCGGAAAAATCAGTTTTCGTCAATCAAATTGTTCACTCGCGTCTCGACCGCAGCGCGAATTCTGTTTAGATTTGCCTCCGAATCGGCTTCAAATCGCAAAACAAGAATCGCCTGCGTATTGGAAGCGCGCACCAAACCCCAGCCGTTTTCAAATAAAATTCGCGCGCCGTCAATCGTGATGACTTCGTTGGTTTCAGCGAATTCGTCGGCGATTTTTCGCACGATTTCAAACTTTCTTTCGTCGGCGCAGTCAACTCTCAGCTCCGGCGTTGAAAAAGATTCGGGCAGATCGGACAGCAGTTGCGATAAAGTTTTGTCGGTTTTCGATAAAATCTCTAAAACCCGCGCACCGGCGTAAGTCGCGTCGTCAAAGCCGTAAAATCTATCGGCGAAAAAGATATGTCCGCTCATCTCCCCGGCGAGTGCCGCGCCCGTTTCCTTCATTTTCGCTTTGATAAGCGAATGTCCCGCTTTCCACATCAGCGGTTTGCCGCCGTGCGCCGCGATGTCGTTAAAAAGATTCTGCGAGCATTTCACTTCGGCGATAATCGTCGAGTTCGGCTTTTCTTTTAAGATTTCACGCGACAGCAAAACCATCAACTCGTCGCCCCAGATAATGCGCCCGTTTTCGTCAACGATGCCGATGCGGTCGCCGTCGCCGTCAAACGCGATGCCCAAATCCGCGCCTGAATCTTTGACGGCGCGAATCGCGTCCTGTAAATTTTCCACGACGGTCGGGTCGGGATGATGATTCGGAAAATCGCTGTCCGGTTCGGTGAAAAGTTTGACTAATTGGCAGCCGAGTTTTTCATAAACCGGCACGCCCGTCACGCCGCCCATTCCGTTGCCGCCGTCCACGACGACTTTTAATTTTCTATCGCCGAGATTGATTTTTGACAAAATATCCGCTTCGTAATCCGCCAGAACTTCGATTTCTTCGACTGTTCCCGCGCCGTCGGCAAACGCGCCCGCCAGCGCGATTTCTTTGATTTCCTGAATTTGCGAGCCGAACAAAGTCGCTTTGCCGAGACAAATCTTAAAACCGTTATGGTCGGGCGGATTGTGCGAGCCGGTAATCATCACGCCGCCGTCAACTTCTTTGGTGTAGACCGTGTGATATAAAACCGGTGTCGGAACTCTGCCGATTAAAACCGCGTCGCAGCCGGATTCGCCGAAACCTTTGACGAGCAAATCACGAAAACGCGGCGAACTTACCCGCGCGTCGTAACCGACGGCGATCCGTTTTGCGCCGTTATTCGCAAAAAATGTCCCGATGGCTCTGCCTAAAACGCCGACCGTTTCGTCCGTCAATTGCTCGCCGACAATGCCGCGAATGTCGTATTCCCGAAAGATATTTTGGTTCATATAGTTTGTTAATGGTAAATGGTAAATGGTAAATGGTAAATTCAGAGTAAAGAAATTATTTATCATTGACCATTGACCATTAACAAATGCCGGTTTAACTTTAGGCAACAATCGGCGGCGCGGCGGCATCGAAAATGGCGTTAGTGCCAGTAAAATATCAATTCAAACAGTTATGAAAATTTTGTTTCGGCTTTTCTATTTAACCGTTTTGTTTGCTGCCTTCAGCGCGATTAGCGCGGCGCAAACTCCGCGCCCGACTCCGCCGGTGAGCGACGATTCAGGCGCGATTAAAACATTCGAGGTGCGTCTGCCCGTCACGGTCAACGACAAAAAGAAAAAGAAAAATCTGGTTGCGGGTTTAACGCGCGGTGATTTTGCGGTTTTTGAAGACGGCGTGCAGCAGGAAGTGACTTTCTTCAGCGACGAGAAATCGAACCCGCCGGTTTATGTCGGCGTTTTGATGGATACGTCGCCTTCGACCGCCGGAAAAATGAAATTCTCGAAAGAGGCGGCGAAAAATTTTATTTACACCGTCACGCGCCTTCGCAAAGACAAAGCCGCCTTTATGACGTTCGACCACGAAGTAAATCTGCGGCAGGATTTTACCGACAAACTCGATCTGCTCGACAAATCGGTTGATCTGGTAAAAAAAGTCGGTTCGCAAACCGCGCTTTACGACGCGATTTGGCAATTTTCCGATGAAAAACTGCGAAACGCGCCCGGCAGACGAGTGAT
>JAJAZE010000458.1 GCA_026785925.1 Pyrinomonadaceae bacterium | reverse complement strand
TCACGCAGGCGGTTCTGACTCGTATATGCAAACTTGAACCGCTCTAATTATCCAATTAGTCCCATTCTCAACGCCCAAAGGTATAAAAGCAAAAGCGCAGGCGAGATGAGAAAAGAACAAGCCATTGCTAAAATGCTGCGGCGCATCAAACCGCTCAAACCCAACGGATTTCGCGCCGGCAGAGTTCCGACCGTAACAAAAGCCAGATACAAACCGAAAATCAGCGCAGGCACAGCCAACATCGGAGCGCCAATCTCGTAATCACCGATTTTTTTGCGCCAATCTTTTTTTGGTTTTGGTGTCGGAGTCGGAGTTGGTGTCGGCGTAGTTTTGTCCCACGACGGCTTTGGAATAATAATCGGTTGAACAATACCCTGAATATTTTCCAGCAGCCTTTTCGCTTGATAATGCCGGCGCGAATTTTCCGTCGAGATAACGGCAAGAAAAAGCATCAACGCCGCAAAAAGAAAACCGACGGCGAGCGGAATCAGACACAGCCAAAAGCTAAAATCATTTTTTCGATGTTCTAAATTGTTCAGCATTTCAGATTTTTAATGATAAATCTTCACATTTTTATTAAGAGGTTGTTTAAATTTCCAAAAAAGTCCGCGAAGCGGACAAATTTAATAGCGTCGGGTGAAACCCGACGTGAATGCGAAAATGCTTCCGACGCTGAAAGTGTCGAATAAATCGCGGTAAATTCGTCCCTTTCAGGGACGGCTCGTGTGATTGCATTGTTCGTCGGGTTGCACCCGACGCTATTAAATTCGTCGCTTTCAGCGACAAAATTAAGAAAAATATCAAAATTTAAACAACCTCTAAGGCACAAAGTTATAAACAATCACGCCTGTAACATTCACGGGTTGTCCTGAAAGAAGCGTCGGCGAAAATTTCGATGCCTGCGCCGCTTGTTCCGCCGCCAAGCGAAGCAGTGGATGTCCTGAAACCGCTCTTGCCGAAACTACTCTGCCCGATTCATCAATCAAAACTTGCACATTAACCGCGCCGCTGGCTCTGACGGCTCTTGCCGCCGCGGGATACGGCGGTTTGACTAGATTTGTCGCTTTTCCGTTCAAAACTCCGCCGGAAATTGTTTTCGGAATTTTTCGATTATTTGAAGATTTATCGGTTGTTGTGTTTGACGGATTATCCTTACTTTCTTTCTCATCTTTCAATTGAGAAACTTTCATATCGTCTTCAACGGATAAATCCGTTTTGCCGAGTTTCTGATATGCTTCAGAGCGTTTTGAATATAACTCTTCATTTGTCGGTTCGAGTTTAATCGCTTCGGTAAAATCTTTGACGGCGTTTTCATAATTCTTGTAAAAAAAGTGGGAATCGCCGCGTTTGACGTATAAAAGAATCAAAGATTTTCCGGGCGGGGAAAGTTCGATTGCTTTCGTCAAGTCTTCCATAATCTCAACGCCGCTGTTATCGAGAAAGCCGTCTTCATCGTAGATCGAAATTCTGGTTTCGTAAAAATCAGGACGGTCGGGCGCTAATCTAATCGCTTCATTCAAGTCATCCAAAGCGAGTTCAAGACTTGTCTTCCAAGCTCTGGCATCATTTTCGCGGTAAATAGCGGCACGCGCTTTGTATAAAAAGCCGCGCAAGGCAAGCGCATCAGCATTTGTCGGATCGAGTCTGATTGCTTCTGAAATCGCGCCGAAAGCACATTCATCAAAAGCAGCCGAATAATTATTCTTTTCCAGATGTTTCGCGGCGCGTATTCCATAATCTTCCGATGTCGTCGGTTCGGGTTCGCCTTCAATCGTGCAGTGATACTGTTTAGTATATTTTGCAAGTGGATTGTTTTTGCAAGCCAAACCGACAACCATCAAAAGTAAAACAATTAAGCAAATCGTCGTTAAATTTTTCATAATAATTTCCCGAATCTAAAATCATCTAGGGCGCGGAATTGTTCCCAAAGTCGCCATCAGTTCGATTTGAATAGTTTCTTCGGGCGCGGCAAACCCGGGAAATTTATCCGAATAAGTTCCGACACCTGTTTTGGAAACCGTCAAATTCAGCATCTGCGTCGGTCTGTGCCGCGCCGCTGCGGTGAACGTGCCGTCAGCCTGAGTTTTGACGACGGTTTCAAAACCCGTGCCGCCGAATCTGACTTCCGCATCCGCGACGGGACGCTTTGCATCATCTATAACTTTGCCCTTTATCGTCGTGTTGCTCGTCGGCAAAAAGCACGACGAAAGAAACAGACAACTAATGGCAATTGCCAACACACCTTGCGAAAATTGTTTTCTCATTTCTCTTTCCTCCATACTTTCCTGCGGATTGTTTTTTCATAGTTGTTCAATGCTTAAAATCAATCACAATCCGCGATGGATTCCTTAATTCTTTCACGCGAAACGGCTTTTCGCCTTTTACGCCGATTATAAAATCCCGAATTCCTTCAGACCAAACTCCGTGCTGAATCTGCATCAAAAACGGGAAATTCAATTTCTTTTTCGGATAACTTTTAAGCAAACACGGCATCTCTTCAACCATTCCCATTCCGTAAATGCTCACCACCATAAAAACATCTCCCGCGATTTTAATTTCGCGGTCGCCGCCTTCGGGCGGATAGATATTCGACGGCAAATATTGAATCACATATTGCGGTTTTCCGTCGTCAAACTCGAAAACAACACGGTCAAAGCCTTTATGTTTAGCGACGCGGACTTTACACAATGCCGCCGCAATATCGTCGTCATCAAAGTCCTGCCAATAACTGCGCTGAACCTTTTCCGTCGTCCAAATTTTCAATTTTCCTTCATTGTCGAATTGAGCGGAAATCGAAATTGCCGCCGCCAAAATCACCACCAAACAAACGACAATTTTTTTCATTTTGTTAATTCGCTTTTTTTAGATTGCCCTGATTATCAAAAGTCGAGGTTCGTTTTTCCGAACGGTCACCGAAAGCTTCCACCTGCCATTGAATCTCTGCGGTATTCTTAAATTTATCAACGATTTTTTGGATGGTGATCCACCCGACTTTTGCATTTGACGGCGCGTCGTTTTTTATACGATTAGGCAATAAGTCAGTAGCGTCCGAGGTGAGCCGATGCGTCGTCCGTGAGCCACGATTTACGCAGTTGCTCACGCAAACCGCTACTGACTCGACTCATTTGATAATGCACACTTTCTAACAGGAAAGCGTATTACTTTCGGAATCAGCGAAAAATCAACTTCGTCAAGGTCGAAAGATTGACCGAGAAGAGAAACAAATTGCTGGGCATTATCAGCTTGCAGAAATTCTTGCGAATCGAATCGGTAAGTATTGATTTCAGTTGGATTTTTAGGGTCGGACGCGGTAAAAGAGAAACGCGCGATTCCAATCGAAAAATCCGAAACCGATATTTTTCCGCCGAAAAGCGGTTTGATTTCCGCTAACGATTTTTGCATCTGAGCAGTATCTTGAAACTTGATTTCCGGTTTAACATTTGTTGCCGCCACATCTACGATTTGACCTTGTAAATTGGTGGTATATTTTGCTTGAGTGTTAGAATCGGCAAGGTGAATTTCACAGAGAATCGTTTCACGATGCTTGCCAACATTTGAAACAAGATTATCATCGCGGCTGACGCTTTGTTTGTAGATGCGAATATGGCTAATTTCGGGTTTGTCGAGATATGAATTTTTCTTGGCAAATTCTAGTGCGGTTGATATTGATTTATTTAGATCAAAAGAAGTAGCTTCGGCAAGTTGAAATGGTTTTGATTCGCCCAAAGATTTAGATTTGGCTGGGCGTAAATGACCTCTGGAATAGACATATCTTTCCGTGCGAGTTGAAAAATAAACTTCGTTGTCCGTAATTTCTATTTCATCCAAAGGTTCTTTCCCAACGCCTTTTTCTTTAACCTCGGCGAATACTTTTCGAAGAGTTTCCTGGTTAAACATATCTTGGTTTGGCATCAAAAGGCGACACGACCAACCGGTTGAAAAAACCAGGAAAAAAATTATCAGCGATTTTATTTTCATATATTTATCGTCAACTCCGTAATACTTCTCACACATAACATTCCGATTCCAACACTTTAACCGGCTTGCCGTTTTTCATTTCAAAAACTGCGCTCCGGTTGCCTTCGTGATAGATTTCCCACAGCCCAAATTCCATTTTGCCATCGCCGTTAAGGTCGGCAATCGCGGTAATTTTATGAACATTTGGCGGGGCGAATTCGCCGCTCCGCAAAAGTTTGGCGGTGAAAAAATCGCCTCCGAGTAAAATGTTCTGCGGTTTTCCGTTGACAGTTTTTCTCAGTAGAGCGAAGGAATAATCGCCCGCATTTTGTTCTTCGCCCATTCCTTTTTTGTAATAATTTCCCGCAATAATTATTTCGTATTTCCCATCGCCTTCGAGGTCAATCTGCACGATTTGACTGAGCTTTATTTTCGTCCTGGCGATGCCTTTGGTTTTCAGAAAGTCCGCCGCGATTTTCATGTAACTCTTATTGGTAACGCGGATTGATTTCGGAAGGCGCGGAACGGGATTCCATTTTGCGTTATCGCCGACGGCGACGATACCTGATCTGATTTCCGGCTCCAACCGCACCGCTTTATTTTCCCCACACCCGCCGTAATCTTCGCCCATATCCGTCAAAATTCCGCCGCCTTTGACGATGCCTTTAACATCAATTAAAACCATTTTGGTTTCTTTCTTGATCAGCGGCGCAACCGTTTCAGCCGTCAGCCATTTGCCGTTTTTCGAGCCGCCGAGCAGATAATAGGTCGTCGCAATCATCACCACCGATTCTTGCTGTGCCGGAACAGTCAAATTTAAAATCAACAAACCTAACAACGCAGTAGTAATTCGCATAAAATTTTTATTTTTCATCGCTTTTCAAATTGCCTTTGCCGTCAAAAATCGTGGTTTCTTTTTCCGAACGGTCGCCGTAGGTTTCGACTCGCCATTCAAGCGTCACGACTTTAGTGAACTGGTCTTGACGTTTGCGGATAGAAATGGTGCTGACCTTGGAGTTAGACGCTTTGGCGGCTTCGAGCGTTTTTTGCATCACCTGCGGAATCAGCGAAAAATCAATTTCCTCAACGTCGAAAAAAATAGTCTGGATGTAGCGCATTTGAATTGTTTCTTCCGGCGTTCCGCCGCGCCGCATTGCTTCATCGCGTTTTTTGTCTTCCAGAGTTTTTTGAAACCTTGATGTGCCGGCTTGCAGAAATTCCTGCGTATTGAAATAAAAATCGTTTATCTCTTCGGTGTTTTTCGGGTCGTAGGCGGTGAAGAAAAAATCTCCTCTCTGAATTTTAAAACTCGCCACAGACAACTTGCCGCCGAACAGCAGTTTGATTTCCGCTACGGATTTTTGCATTTGACTCGCGTCTAAAAAATTGGGTTGCGGTTTGGCGTTGGTCGCGGAGACATCAACGATGTCGCCTTGTAGATTAGTGGTATATTGTGCGCCCGCGTTTGAACTGGAAACATAAACTTCACAGCGAATCGCGTCGCGTTGTTTGCCGACATTGGAAACCAAATTGTCATCCCGATTGACCTTTTGTTTATTGATGATGACTCGGCTGATTTCCGGGTTTTTAATATACGGATTTTTTCTTGCTAGTTCGCTTGCCGCCGTGATTATTTTGTAAAAATTGGAAATATCAATATCGTCGAGTTGAAATTTTTTCATACTGATAGAACTCTCGGATTTGACTTCGCGCGTGAAACCTCTGACGTAAGCGATTCTTTGCGTTCCGGTGTCGAAAAAAACTTTATCGGCGGTAATGCCAATTTCGACCAGACCTTCTTTGCCAAAGCCTTTGGATTTGACAAGGGCGAAGGCTTCTTCGAGATTGTTCTGGTCGAGCATATATTTATCGGGGAAGAAAAGACTGCACGACAAATTAGTTGACAAAACCAGAAACACTGTCATCAGCAAATTCATTTTCATTTTCATTTGTTTATCCTCGATTCCTACTTCTGACTTCGTTAATCTTATCGAAAACAGCGAAAAACTCCGGCGGAATATTCCCGGCAATAGTAGATTTGCGTTTGAATTACATCAGCATGCACCAAAAGCGTTTTTTTTAATAAGCAGGTGAGCAAAAGTTTTGCGACATTTTGCTCTGTGTTCAGAGTCCACGCTTCAGCGTGAAACCGCTAGCGAAGCGCGGCGGTTTGGCAAACTAAAGTTTGGACTCTGAACTTTTCATAATGCCGCCAAACTTTTGCTTGCCTGCTTAGTTCGTAATTTCGATAGAATTTGTAACGCCGCTTGGTTTTAATATTTCCAAACATCCTTTCTTAATATCAACTTGAAGCTCCGCAGACTTTTGCTTTTTCTCTTCAAATTTGCCTTTGAAATATGTGGCAAGGCTAAAAAATGTAATTATCAAAACAGTATTGACCACATTAAGCATCAATACTGCGAAAGGACTAAACCTCGCCACACCGCCTCGTTTGTTATGGAAAACGTAGTAACCCTGCCAATCTGTTCCGCTGACCATTGGGAATATCAAAAACGGCAAAAACATTCCGATACAAATTAAGCCGAAAGTTAAAAATACAATCGGCAAAACCTCATAAAGCCTGAGGTCATTTTTAGTTTTGCAAACTTCGCAAATTCCCGAATCAAAATCTGAGAAGCTGTTTGGAAACTCGAAAATTATCGTTTTTGGTCATCGAAGATGACCAACATTATAGCCCAGCGAGAATCGCTGGGTTGGCGTTCGGTCAGCGTCCCGACGCTGAAAGCGTCGAACAAACAATCTGATGTTGCTCG
>JAJAZE010000457.1 GCA_026785925.1 Pyrinomonadaceae bacterium | reverse complement strand
CCCGCTAGCAACACTCACATATTATTGTTTTTATTTTTGGGTGTTTATTACTCCAAACCAAATTAAAGCAATTTTAAATTTCCTTTTGTCAAAATTATATTTCAATTAGCAACAACACGACTCTGCACTACCAGTGCAGAGTCGTTTAGTCTCAATTCTCATTCAATTTGACCGAATCGTTCTTTCAATCTGACTTAAATTGCTTTTCCATTCATCAGCCCCAAAAGTTAAACCTATTAGTTGCTGAGTTTAGATAGCGGCACACGCCTTGCCAATGTCCTTTCCGCCTGCTTTGTGCGGCAATCCAATTAGCTTGCAATCGAGGAAACGCAAAATGAACAAACTTAACTTAAAAAAATCAACCAATCCGCTTAGACAATTCGGAACAGGCTTTTTGCTGGTCGCCTTTTGTCTGCCGACATTTTCCTTTACGGTGACGGCGCAATTTGCCAACAACCGTCAGACGGAGAAAAGAGCGGCTGAAATGTTTTCGGCTGAAATAACCGGCGAAAAAGTTAGCAATCAAATCGCGCCGCGCAAAATGGCACCCGATTTAGAGGAAAAAGCAAACGATGTGGCAGTCGGCTTGCAAAGCGATGCAACGCAAAAAGTTATTATTCAATTAAAATCCGACACGCCGCTTAATGAAGTGTCTGGTAACGATTTAAGCCAAACGCAGCGTGAAACGATGCTTGCCCGGGAAGTTCGCGCCAACAAAGATAGAAAAGGTCTCTTAATAACGGATTTGGCGAAAGTCGGCGGCAGATTCACAAAATCCTTTAACAATCTGGGGCTGGTCAGTGCGGAATTGCCGCTTTCAAAAGTGCGCGAACTCGTTGAAAGCGAAACGGTCGAATATGTTTCCCCCAACCGCGACGTTCAATCGTTCGGCTACGTCGAGCAAGTTGTCGGAGCCAATCAGAGCGACGCGCGCAGCGAGATTCCCGGATTTACCAGTCTGAACGGAACGGGTGTCGGCATCGCGGTTCTCGACAGCGGCATTGACACGGCGCACAATTCGATTAAAGCGACTGCTGTGCGTCCCGGCGTGGTTTTCTCCAAAACTTACACGACCGTGCCGGTTGGCAAAGATTATTACGGACACGGAACGCACGTCGCATCCTTGCTGGCGGGCGACCACGATTTCCAAACTGATGCCTATACGGGCATTGCTTACGAATCGAAAATTATCAATCTCGGTGTGCTTGACAGCTATGGAAAAGGCTCGACGAGCAACGTCATTGCCGCAATTGACTGGGTTATCGCCAACAAAGCGGCTTACAATATCCGCGTTATCAATATGAGTTTGGGAACGCCGCCGAAAGACAGTTACACGACCGACCCGCTTTGTTTAGCCGCTCGCCGCGCTTACAACGCCGGAATCGTCGTTGTTGCTTCCGCCGGAAACAACGGTAAAGACGCGCTCGGCAGAAAAATGTATGGCGGCATCAACTCGCCGGGTATCGAACCTTCGGTGATTACGGTCGGCGCGGTCAACACCTACGGCACGGACACACGCTTTGACGATACGGTTGCGACTTTCAGCTCCAGCGGTCCGACACGCGGCTACACACTCATTAATAGTGTCAGAAAATACGACAACCTGATTAAACCGGACATCGTTGCGCCGGGAAATAAACTGATTGCCGCCGTTTCGCCGAGTTCAGTTTCGCAAATCAACAGTATCATCAGCAGAAATTGGTCGCTCAATGCCGGAGGGACGGGCAACGACCAGATGATGTATATGTCGGGAACTTCGATGGCGGCTCCGTTAGTGACCGGCGCGGTCGCAATGATGCTCGAAGCCCGCCCGGATTTGACTCCGGCTCTGGTCAAAGCGATTTTGATGTATTCGGCGCAGCAAATTAGAAATACCAGCAATTTAGAGCAGGGCGCGGGTTTGATGAATGTCGAAGGCGCAATCGAAATCGTCGGTAAATTAAAGCCTAATGTAACGACGTTCGCGCAGGGAACGTCAATGCTCAACGTCGCGCTCCAAGGACACGACGATATTGCGGGTTCGGGAACGGTTTATTGGGGCAAAGGCATAGTGACTAATTACGGAATTCTTTATGGCGACGCATTGATGGCGAATTGGCAGGGAATGTATGCCAACGGCGTTTTAATCAGCGACGGGACGGCAATGTCCGGCACGACGCTGATTCGTTCGGCAAAGGTTATGTCAAGCGTCAATCTTTCACAAGGTGCGCTAAAAATCAACAGCAACGGCGTTTTGATTAGCGACAGCCTCTTGTTTATGAGCAGCAACACGATGTTCAACGGCACGACGCTCGGACAAGGCGTTTTAATCAGCGACGGCGTTTTAATCAGCGACGGCGTTCTGATTAGCGACGGCGGCGCGATGTCAACCAATGCTCTGATGGGCGATAACACGAGTTGTATGCAGCCTGCGCCGTAATTATATGGTGATAAATAAAAACGAATAGAGATTTACGGGAGGAAATCACCATGAAATTACAACTTACCGCCAACACGTTGAAAAGCAGAGCCGTCGGAGAATTCGCTTTTCAGCCGATGCCGGACTTGAAACATCTGCAAATACTGACTGCCGCCGACACCGAAGAAGTCCTGTCATTCCTGAAAATCCGTCCCGTGCAGACGGTCGTGATGACGAGTTTTATCCAGGACAACGGAATGGAAAATGCCGACAATCGCGGCAAATTTTACGGTTATCGAAGTGCGGCGGGAAAACTCGAAGGAGTCGCGCTCATCGGACACACGACTTTAATCGAAGCGCGTTCCGAAGATTCTTTAACGGCTTTCGCCGTCGCCGCCCGTCAATCGGAAACACCGATTCACATTATGATGGCGGACGGCAAAACGATTGAAGCTTTTTGGCGGCATTTTACCGGCGATAATCGCCCGGCGCGAAAAGTCTGCACCGAACTGCTTTTTGAACTTAACTTTCCTTTCTTCGTCCAAAATTGTGATTGGGACGTGCGCGTCGCCAACGCGGACGAACTCGAACAAATCGCCGTCGCGCACGATGAAGTCGCCTTTATCGAAAGCGGTGTCAGCCCGCTGCAAAAAGACCGCGCAGGTTTTCTGAAACGCTGTCTGAAACGAATCGAAAAAGGGCGGACGTTCGTCGTGTTCGATAACGGCAAACTGATTTTCAAAGCCGATATTGTCGCCGAAACTTCCGATGTCGTTTATCTGGAAGGCATCTACGTCGCGCCGGAATATCGCGGTCAAGGTGTCGGCTCAGGCTGTCTTTCAAAATTGGGGCAGCAACTAATGGAAAAAGTCGAAAATGTCTGTCTGTTGAGCAACGTCGAGTTTGCAGCCGCACACCGCAGCTTCGTCAAAGCCGGATTCAAGAATACCGACTGCTGTCAAACGATTTTTGTTTAACGAAAAAAATCATGGACAAAATATGTTGTTAAGATTTATAATTGTGGAAGACTTGCGGGAAGTCTTCCTCTTTTTTTTTAACACGGCTGCTTTTTTACAAACAAAAACTTATCGGTTCAGAACATTGACATAAGAAAAATTGCCGCAAATCAATAATAGCTGTTGAGTATTTATCCGTCTCACTCAAGTTGCTCACGCCTCTTTATGGACACACAATCGAGAACCAAGGCTTATATGCTAACCGTCTTGGCGGTGGGTTTTGGATGTCTGGCGTATGCTCTGCTCAATCTCTCGTATCAAAAACTCGACATTTATTTTCTGCTCCTCTTTAGTTTTACCATCGGCATCGGCTCGCGGATGACGCTGGAAATTCCGCGTTTCAAGTCGCACATCGCGGTTTCCGACACATTCATTTTCCTGGCTCTGCTTTTATACGGCGGCGAGATTGCCATTGTGCTGGCGGCGGTCGAAGCCTTCTGTTCGTCGTGGCGTTTCTGCAACAAAAAAATCACCGTATTTTTCAACGCGGCGGCAATGGCTCTCTCAACGACCATTGTGGTGACGGCACTAAAAGCGTTTGGATTGTATAGCGAAAGCCAGCTTCAAGGACACGGCGAAAATTTCAACGATTTTTTTATCGCCTTGTCGGTCACGGCTTTGACGCAATTTCTCGCCAGCACGACTTTCGCCGCCGTCTATGGCGCGTTCAAAAGCGGAAAGCCTTTTTTGGAAACTTGGAAGACCAAATACGCCTGGATTTTTATCACTTATTTCGTCGGTGCTGTCGGTGCCGGCGCATTGGTCAAAATGAGCGATTACGTCGGCTTCGGGGTCGTTATTGCCACATTTCCGATTATTTTCTTTGTCTATCTGACTTACCGGATGTATCTGAAAAACGTCGAAATGGCGACCGCGCAAGCCGAACAAGCCGAAAGTCACGCCGGAGTTCTCGAAAAGCAATCGGTCGCGCTGCGCGAATCCGAAGAGCGTTTTCGGAGCGCGTTCAATTACGCGCCGATTGGGATCGCGCTGGTTTCGCCCGACGGCAGATGGCTCAAAGTCAATCGCGCACTGTCTGAGATTCTCGGCTTCTCCGAAGAGGAATTCCTCGCCGCCGATTTTCAATCAATGCTGTGCGATGAGGATTTGGGCAACACGCTGATCAAACTGCACGAGATTTTAACGGGCAAAATTCCGACTTGTCAGATCGAACAAAGATACATTCACAAAACGGGAAAAATAGTTTGGACTTTATGGAGCGTTTCGACGACGAGCGATGCCAATTCCGAGCGACCGAATCTGATTTTTCAAATTCAGGATATTACCAATAAAAAATCGGCGGAAGAACAATTGCAGCACGAAGCGACGCACGACGTTTTAACCAAACTACCGAATCGCGCTTATTTTATGACGCGGCTTGCCGGAGCTTTAGATAAATCGCAGTCAAATCCGCGTCATAAGGTCAGTGTTTTATTTATTGATCTCGACCGCTTCAAAGTCGTTAATGACAGTCTCGGACATCTGATCGGCGACCAGTTGTTGATCGGAATTGCCGACCGTCTGCGCGACTGTCTGCGCCCGAACGATATTGTCGCTCGCTTGGGCGGCGATGAATTTACGATTCTGGTTGAAGGAAAATATGAGACGGGCGAAGTCGTCCGCATCGCCGAGCGGCTTCAGGAAAAATTCGCGCAGCCGTTCGATTTGAGCGGACACGAAATCTACAGTTCGGCGAGCATCGGCATTTTGCACGTTTCGGAGAAACATCTTTTGCCAGAAGATATTATGCGCGACGCGGACACAGCGATGTATCAGGCGAAACGCGCCGGCAAAGCCTGTCACGAAGTTTTCAACGAAGAAATGCACGAAGCCGTCAAAGCGACTTTGCAGTTGGAGACGGATTTGCGCCGCGCCATCGAACGCGACGAACTGAGCGTTTTTTATCAGCCGATTCACTCGCTGGAGACCGGCGAAATTCAGGGCTTTGAAGCTCTCGCGCGTTGGAAGCACCGCGAATTGGGAATGTTGTCGCCGGACAAATTTATTCCGCTGGCGGAAGAAATCGGTTTGATTGACGCGCTCGGCGAACAGATTTTAAGAAAATCCTGTTCGCAGATGCGTTTTTTCAGAGATGATTCGTTCAACGAAACGCCGCTCACGCTCAGCGTCAATCTCTCCAGCAAGCAGTTTGCCCAATCGAATCTGGTTGAAAGAATTCAGCAGATTCTCGATGAAACCGACTTTCTGCCGAGCCGTCTGAAACTCGAAATAACCGAAACTTTATTTTTTGAATTTAAGGAAAAAGCCGTCGGGATGCTCGTTCGACTGCGCGATCTCGGCATCGAAATAAACATTGACGATTTCGGAACCGGCTATTCAAATTTAAGTTACTTGATGCAGTTGCCGATTTCCACTTTGAAAATTGACCGTTCATTTATCAGTCCGATCAAGGACGATGGCAGCAATACCGAAATCGTCGGAATAATCGTTTTGCTGGCGCGTAATCTGGGAATGAAAGTGATCGCCGAAGGAGTCGAAACCGCCGCGCAGGTCGAACAGCTAAAAAAACTCGACTGCGAAAGCGCACAGGGTTATTATTTTTCCAAACCGATGTGCTTTGACGAAGCCGAAGAATTTCTCAGAGAAAAAACCGGCATCGCAAAAGTCTTCACCGAAAGAAAGTTTGAAGACGTTTCGGTGGTGCTGACGGTTCAATGAGCAAGT
>JAJAZE010000456.1 GCA_026785925.1 Pyrinomonadaceae bacterium | reverse complement strand
TCTTCCTCTTTACATCATCGTTCGTCTTCTATTTTTATAATTTAAATATAAAATAATTAATCTATCCCCCCCCCCCCCCCCCCCCCCCACTTCTCACTTAATTTTTTTATGCTTCTCACTTAATTTTTTATGAAGGAAGTAACCATCGTCTGCGACGGTTCGAGTTTGGGAAACGGCAGCGGCAACTCGCGGGCGGCGGCAGTCGCCGTGCTTGGTTATCGCGGATACTGGCGGGCGTTCGGCGAATTTTTGGGCGAAGCAACCAATCAGCAGGCGGAAATCGCGGCAGCGTGGATCGGATTGAAAACTCTGCGCGAACCTTGCCGGGTCAAGGTTTTGACCGATTCGCGCTACGTCGTCGAAACGATGTCGGGGCGATTTCGCAAAAAAGCGAATTTGGATTGGTGGGAAAAACTGGACGGCGCGGCAAGGCAGCATCAAATAATTTGGCAGTGGACCAAAGGACACGCCGGACACGAAATTCAGGAAGTTGCCGACAAAATGGCGCGCACGATGGCGGAACTCGGACGGATTGACGAAAAACTTTTAGACGCAGCCTGCGCGGAAATCGGCATCAAAGAAATCTGAGAAAATGGAAAACGGAAAGTGGAAAATCGAAAACGAAAGCCGACGAAATAAATTTTCGTCGGTTGTTTTTTGTTTTTCGATCTTTTTTATTCTCGGCGTTTCGGCATTTCCTGTTTCAGCACAACGGCAGAATTCATTCGGATGGCTTTGGCAAAATCCGCTTCCGCAGGGCAATCCGCTCTATTCGATTCACTTCGCCGCCGACAAGGAAATCGGCTTCGCCGTCGGCGCGGACAACACGATTCTGCGAACGGAAAACGGCGGTTTTCGATGGCAGAAACAAAGTTCGCCGAGTGATTTTCTGACGCTTTCGGGCGTATTCGTCAAGAATAAAAAAGATGCCGTGATCGTCGGCGCGCGCGGCTCGATTTTTCTCACCGACGACGGCGGCAAATCCTGGCGGCGCAGCGCGATTGAAGTCAAAGACCATCTTTACGGGGTGGTTTTCACGGGCGAAGATTGGCAAACCGGCTGGACGGTCGGCACTTACGGGCGGATTTTGAAAACCGCTGACGGCGGCGGAACCTGGCAGAATCAGTTGAGCGGTTCGAGCGAGCAGCTTTTAAAGGTGGCGGCGTTCGACGCGCAGAAAAGCGTTATCGTCGGAACCGGCGGCACGATTTTAACGACTCGCAACGGCGGCGAAAACTGGAAGTTAAATAAGCCCTGCGACAATTTTCTGATGGCATCCGCCGCTTATCTGTCAGCGGAAAAAATCGTCGCGGTCGGTTACGGCGGCTGCGTCGTGCAAAGCGTTGACGGCGGCGAAAGTTGGGAAAAAATCAATGTTTTCAGTCGCGCCGATTTTATCGCGCTTTCATTTTCCGATGAAAAAACGGGTTTTATGAGCGACTCGAACGGAATGGTTTGGCTGACGGGCGACGGCGGCAATATCTGGCTGCCGTTTAATGTGCGAACCAATCCGAAGCTCGTCGCGCTTTACTTTGCCGACCCGTTCACCGGTTGGGCGGTCGGGGAAAACGGTTTGATAATTCGTTCGGACGACGGCGGTTACAGTTGGCAGAGACTGTCCGAAGGCGGGCGCGAAGATGTCAACGACCTGACGTTTTTTAACGAGAATATCGGTTTGGCGGTCGGCTCGAAAGGTAAAACCTGGATTACGAATAATCGCGGAAATGACTGGCTGCCGGTTTTTTCGGGCGTAGAAGAAAATTTGAACGCGCTGAGTTTTCTCGATGCTGAGAAAGGCGTGGCGGTCGGCGATAAAGGCACGATTCTGCGAACGGGAAACAGCGGTGCGAGTTGGGGAAAAGGCATCTCCGGTGTCACCGAAGATTTGCTCGGCGTTGATTTCGTCAGTCAAAAAATCGGCTTTGCCGTCGGCGCAAACGGAATGATTCTGCGCTCGGATTCGAGCGGCGCATATTGGGAACAGCGCGAATCGGGAACACGGACGTGGCTCGAAGACGTGAAGTTTTTCGATGAAAATCGCGGCGTGGTTGTTGGCGACAAAGGCACGATTTTGGTGACGGGCGACAGCGGCGAAACGTGGAAGAAAATTAAGACGAACCTTGACGAAAACCTCTACGCCCTGAGCTTTTACGATGAAAAAATCGGTTTTGCCGTCGGCGCGAACGGCACGATTCTACGCACGATTAATGGCGGCAAAACGTGGAAAGACCAGGAAACTTCCTTCAAAGCAAACTTTTACGCGGTGACTGCCTACCGACCGAACGAAGCGATTATCGTCGGCGAACAGGGCGCGGTTTTATTGACCAGAGACGGCGGCGAAACTTGGGAAACGCAGCCGAATGTGACGAGTAAATCTTTGCAGACAGTAGTTTATCGCGGCGGCGTTGATTTATGGATTGCCGGTCGCGGCGGCTCGATTCTGCGTCGTTCCGAGCCTTTATCAACCGTCAGAACCACGCAAACTCAAAAAGTGGCTCCGACTCTGCGGCTCGCCGCTCCCAAAAATAAACCGAAAGTGCGAAAGCCGCTTTTAACGATTACTGACGACGGTGATATTCCGCTTGCCGCACCGCCGAAAAAGGAAAATTGATTTAAAGCTGCTCGGTTTTTACCGTCACGGAAATCCATTCGCCCATTGTTTCAAGGCTGAAATCTTCAATCCGACATTTTTGCAGTTCGCTCTCAATCAAACTTTTCTGTTCCTTCAAGATTCCCGATAAAACTAAAACTTTCCCGCTTTTGGCAATCAAAAGCGGCAGAAGCGGCGTGATTATATCAATCGTAATATTGGCGCAGACAAAATCAACATCCGGCGTTTCTTCAGTAATCGCGCCGACGAAAAAATCAATCTGTTCGCCGACTTCATTGAGTTCGGCGTTTTCTCCGGCGATGGTAATCGAATCGAAATCGGTATCGTAAGCCGCGAATTTGGAATCTGAAATCTGGAATTTCGAGTTTAATTTCGCGGCGGCGATGGACAAAATTCCCGTGCCGGTGCCGACATCGAGAAAGCTCATTCCGCTCTGGTAATTTTCTTCAATCGCTTTCAGACAAAGCCGCGTCGTTTCGTGTGTGCCGGTTCCGAAAGCCATATTCGGTTCGATGCGAACGACAATTTTGTCGCTGTTTTCGAGGTTTTCCCAACTCGGCGCGATGATAAATTTCGCGGTTTCAGTCGGCTTCCAATGTTTTTTCCACTCGAATAGCCAATCAACTTGACCGATTTTGCGCGAACCGAAACCGCGAATTGCGTCGGGCGCAAAACCGTAAATTCGCAACGCCTCGTGCAGTGTTGCCCGAACCGTTTCATCGTTCGGCAGTTCCCGAAAATAACCGTTGACGGTCAGCGTTTCGGCTGCTTGTTTGCCAAGATTATTGATTTCCGTGCCGAGCGCGTCGAGTTCGTTCAAACCGAATTCGACGGCTTCGGACGCTTCTGAAACGGCGGTGATTTCCAGTGCAAACCAAGGTTGTTCTGTATTCATTGATAAAAAAGTATTTATTCTAAAACGCCGATTTCATCGAGGTCTTGCGGACGGTTGCGCCAGTCTTCGACGACTTTGACGAACAGTTGCAGAAAGACTTTTTTGCCTAAAAGATGTTCGATGTCAACGCGGGCTTCGGTGCCGATTTTCTTTAATTTGATGCCGCCTTTGCCGATGATAATTCCTTTTTGCGAACTGCGTTCGACGAAAATCGCGCAGTGAATTCTCGTCACCGTCGGGTCGGTTTCGTCATATTTTTCGGTGACGACCGCCGTCACATACGGAATTTCGTCGCCGGTCGTTTGCAAAATTTTTTCTCTGACCATTTCCGCCACCAGCGTTCGCATTGATTGGTCGGTCATTTCATCTTCGCCGAAAATTGCTTCGGCGACTGGCAGATGTTTGGTGATTTGCTTGAGAAGATTATCAATCGCTTCGCCTTTGAGCGCGGAAATCGGGACGATTTCGACAAAATCACATTCCTTTGAATAAAATTCGATGAGCGGCAAAAGCTCTTTTTTATCTTTAACTTTATCAATTTTGTTGAGAACCAGAACGGTGGGTTTTTCTGATTCTTTAACTAAATCAATCACGAAACGGTCGCCGTTGCCGGTTGAAACCGAAGCGTCGCGCATCAGAACCAACACGTCAACCGACAGAATCGCGTCGTGAACGGCGGACATCATCCGGCGATTCAAAAGATAGCCGGGCTTGTGAACGCCGGGCGTGTCAACGAAAACGATTTGCCCTTCGCCGCTGGTGACGATGCCCTGAATTTTGTGCCGCGTCGTCTGCGGTTTATTGGAAACAGCGGCGATTTTCTCGCCGACCAGGTGATTGAGCAGCGTTGATTTGCCCGCGTTCGGGCGACCGATAAAAGCGACATAACCGCTGCGAAAGTTTTCAGAAATCATTGGTTAAATTTACAAGTAAAAAAAATCAAAGTAAAAAGTGAAAAGTGAAAAGTGAAAAGTGATAAGTAAAAAGTGAAAAAAGGTCGCCGTTTGCAAACATTAAAGTATAGCCTGACGACTTTTTCACTTATCACTTATCACTTTTCACTTTTTACTTCAATTGCCCTTTGAGCAGTCTTTCACGCGCTGCAATTGCTTCTTTGAATGCACCGACATCACCGATTTTGATGGCGGTTTCGTAAATCTTGAGAGCATACTGGTTTTCACCGAAGTATTCGTAGATTCGCGCCAGCGCAACATATGTGAGCGAAAGCAGAGCCGCGTCGTTGGTCGGTGTCACCGAGCGAATGACGTTGGTGAAATAGGTTTTAGCTTCCAAAAGACGATTGTTGCGCTTGTCTGTTTCGGTCATTGATTCGGCGGAAAGACTCGCCACGCGACCGAGCGCGTAATAAATACGCGAATCCGAAGGATTTGCTTCGAGCAGCCGTTTAAGCTGTTTATCCGATTCGGCGTAATTTTTCGCTTTGGTCAGCGCGTCAATTTCCAGCAATTTTTTCGTCACCGGATTTTCGACGACAAATTCCTGAGTGTTATTTTTGCGCCGCTCCAAACGCGCCGCCAAGCCGCGTTTTCGTGCGTCGGCATATTCCGCAAGCCGATTGGCTTCTTTGGTCGGGTCGAGCGATAAAATAAATTCGCGCATCGAACCGGCAATGTCAAAGCCCGAATCTTCTAAGCCTTTCAATTGAGCGGCGAAATAAAACGATAAAACCGCGCCTTTTTCGTAGGCTTCGGAAAGCTGAATCGCCGTTTCGTCCGCTAAAGTTTTTTTAATCGCGTCGAGTTCGGCGGATACCGCCTTTTTGTCCTCGACGGTTTTCGCCTGGTCAATTTTCCGACGCGCCTGCACGGTCGCAATAGATATTTTTTCGAACTCGATCTGCCGCGCTTCGGTCGCCGCGACTAACGAGCGCGTGACGGCGAGAAATACGTCGGGCGAGACTTCCGGGTTACTTTTGCGCTGCTCGTCCAGTAAAGATTTAATGCCGTCGCGCATCGTCGCCAAATCTTTCGCGTTAGTTAAAACAAGCGGGTCAATGACGAATTGCAGATAAGCGCGGCGCACTTCGGATTGGCTCAAATTGGTATTTGGCGGCACAATCGCGTAATAATTGTCGCGGATGTTGACGAAATTAATCGTCCCTTTCGGCGCGAGCATCTCCGGCACGATGAAAAATCGCCGCTCGCGTTCGCGCATCTCGATCTTCGTCAAAGTCTTTTTGCCTTTCGCATTTTTCGACTCGGTTTTGATTTTTTCGATGTAGGAAATCTGCGGTTTGGTATGGAGATAATCGAGCAGTTCGCCGACCATTTCAGCCGCCGAAGGACGCAGATCATTGCCGACGTTTTGGTAATCTCTGACGTATTCGTCAATTTTCAAACTAAAGGCGCGGCGGTAAAATTCGCGCACGAGCGGCGCAAAATCAAGCACGTCGAGCAAATCACCGGGCAAATCGGTGGCGCGCGCCGGGTCGGTAAAATCGGGCGCGGGCGTGAGCGAATACGCCATCGAAACGAACGGCGCAATTAGCTCGGCGGTCGTCGCCTTCGGATGTCGGCGTTTATACTGCTCTATAAAAACAACTAATTTCTGGCGCAAATCAGGACTCAAACCGAGCAAATCCGTTTTTAATTTCGTGCGGAACTTCTCGCCTTCCGCCGTCAGAGGCGTGTCAACGCCCGCCGCTTCGAGAGCTGCCAGCACGGTCATCACCCGTTTGTCCGGCTCGATTCTTACGCCGTAATTCGTCAGATCAAAACCCGTTGTCGGATTTTGGGCGAACACGCTGAAGGAAAAAAACAAAATAACGGCGAGCAGGATAATTCTTTTCATTTTTGTTTGTAATTGAAAAATTAGTCGCAAAGAACACAGAACAAACCGGAAAATCGAAGGGGAATAACAGAAACGATTTTCCAGCCGGCTTTGCGTCTTTGCGCTATTAAAGATGATATTCGGCGGGCGAAAGATGCTTTTTGTGAAAAGCAAAAAGGATAAAGGATTGAATATTAATCGTCCTTTATCCTCTGATTTTTACCGCTCGAAAGCGTTCAGTTATTTAAAGCTGCTGAGTGCTTCGCCCTCGTTTTCATAAACATCGAAAACGGTTAAAAGTTTGGTGATTGCCAGCAAATCCTGAATCTTTTGTGTCAGATTGAGCAGTTTTAAACTGCCGCTTTCTTTGTTGACGGCGGTAAAGCTCGACACGAATTCGCCGATGCCGCTTGAATCAACGTAGCCGACACCGCTGAGATTCAAGATGATTTTCTTTTTGCCTTCGCCGAGCAGACGGCGAATCGTCGTCCTAAGCGCAACGCTGCCTTCGCCGATTGTTACCTTGCCGTCCATATCGAGAATCGTAATATCGCCCGCCTGGCGTTCCGAAATGTTAAGTTCAGCCATTTTTGTCTCCTGTTTTTGAAAAAAGTTTCGATTGCAAATTTTAGACTACTATCAAAGGAAAAGTCCAAGTTAAATTAGCGTTTTTTGAGCATTTTTACCATCATACCGCCTTCGGCGTGATTAGACCATTCGACTTCATCCATAAACGAACGCATAAATAAGATGCCGCGTCCGTTTGCCTTCAACAGATTTTCGGGATTGGTCGGGTCGGGAATTTTCTCGACGGCGAAGCCTGCGCCGAAATCCTTGATGGTTATTTCAAAGCCGTCGCCGGAGTTTTCAAACGTGATTTCAACCGATTTAGTTTCGTCCAAAAGGTTTCCGTGCTTGACGGCGTTAGCGACCGATTCGCGCACCGCCATATCAATAGCGTAACGCGCTTCCTCACCGAAACCGTTTTCTGCGGCAAGTTTCTCCGCTTCCAAAGCGGCTTTTTCAACCGATTCGAGGCGGCTCGGTAATTTCAGTTTTGTTTTTTTTTCGTTCACGAGTTTGATTGTAATAGGACTTACGCAAGCTAACCGATTTTCAACGACTTGAGCGAATCAAGTGAACAGCTAAACCCTTTGTTTTCAGCATTGTGTTATTTAGCTTGCGTAAGTCCTATGTAAATTATCGGTTTCCGGCGGTTCGTGTCAAGAAAGATTTGGAAAAAATTCGGTCTCAAACAATTTCGGGATTTTTCACCACGCCGATAAACGGCAGATTACGATAGCGTCCAGCGACATCCAAGCCGTAGCCGACGACGAATTTGTTTGGAATCTGGAAACCGCAGTAATCAATTTTCAATTCCTTTTTGATGCGCGGTTCGGGTTTGTCGAGTAAGGACGCGATGGCAATCGAATTTGCGCCGCGCGAACCTAAAATTTCCATCAATCGAAACAGCGTCAAGCCGGTGTCAACGATGTCTTCGACGACGATTACGTCTTTGCCGCGAATCGGCTGGCTGACATCTTTGAGAATTTCCACGTCGCCGGTTGATTTCGTGCCGTCTTTGTAGGACGAGACCGCCATAAAATCTATCGCCAGCGGCAAATCAATGGCGCGAATCAAATCAGCCATAAAAACGCACGAACCTTTTAAAACGCCGACCACGACTAAATCCTTTTCGGCGTAATCGGCGGCGATTTGCGAGCCGAGTTCGGTAACGCGAGTATGGATTTGTTCGGCGGAATAGAAAACTTCTAAATTCGAGTCGGTAAATTCGGTTGTCATAAATTTGATTACAATGCTTTTTGGAAATACTATTTGAGCAGACGTAAAACGTCAAATTTAATTATCGAGATTTTGTTAAGAAAAGATTTTGCCGCAGAGAACACAGAGTTCACAGAGCCGGAGAATAAGCAATGCAAATTTCAAATTTTTACAATTCTCTCTGTGTTCTCTGCGGCTAAAAATTTATGGCTGGAAACAAAGAAACCCGCGACCGTGTGCGCGAACTCGTCAAACAGGTTTTAGCAACTGTGCCGACCGAAGACGAAGCGATTGAAAAACCGCCGGAAAACTTCCCGCAGCGCGTCGTCGTCAATTCCTTGAAAGACGAAATCGGCAAAGAATTCGACCGCGACGAATCGGCGAAAAATTTGATCACCGAAGATGATTTGCGCGGATTGGATTTCGGCGCGAAACTGCGAATCGCCGACAACACGAAATTTACGCCGCTTGCTGACGATATAATTCGGGAGAAACAAATAAGTTTAATCAGAAAGTCAGCGCGGCGCGGTTCGACCAACGTCAAACTAATTGCCATCGGCTGCGACCACGGCGGTTTTGATTATAAGGAAGAATTAAAAATTTACCTCGAAAAAGCGGGTTTTCAAGTCCGCGATTTCGGCACGAATTCAAAGGACGCGGTTGATTACCCGGATTTCGCCCACGCCGTCGCCGTCGCCGTTTCAGAGAAATCGGCGGACATCGGCATTATCATTGACGGCGCGGGAATCGGCTCGGCAATGGCAGCGAACAAAGTTCCAAATATCCGCGCCGCCGCCTGCTATTCGCCTCAACTGGCGGTAAATTCGCGCCAACACAACGGCGCGAATGTTTTGACTTTGGGCAGCGGACAAAACAATTTTGACGAAATAAAACAAATCGTCGAAGCGTTTCTGACCAGCGATTTGACCGAAGACCGCCATAGAAAGCGCGTCGGGAAAATCGAAAATATCGAACGTCAATACAGAAAGTAGAATTCAGACGGAAACAAGCGTAAAATGTGCGAGAGGGAAATTTTATGTCGCAGATGAATCCTGAAATTTTAACGCCGACTGTCAACAACCCGCCGCCGTTCGTCAATCAAAAAATAACTTACGGAGAATTTTTGCGCCGATACGACGGGCAATACGCGGAATATGTTGACGGTGAGGTGATAAAACCAATGTCGGTAACGCAAAGACACGATGACTTAACACGTTTTTTACAGGCTCTCTTGAGATTTTTTGTTGAAGCGAAAAGACTCGGCAAAATACACGGCGAACCTTACCAGATGAAAATGTTGATAGACGACAAAATAAAAGGACGTGAGCCGGACATTTTCTTTGTCAAAACGGAAAACTTCGACCGCATCGGCGAACAGTTTTTCGACGGCGCGGCGGATTTGGTAATCGAAGTGATTTCTCCCGAAAGCGTGCTGCGCGATACGCAGGAGAAATTTGAAGAATACGAAACTGTCGGTGTCGAAGAATACTGGATCATTGACCCGAACCGGCGCACGGCAAATTTTTATAATTTGGACGAAACCGGAAAATATAAACTTCGCTATCCGACGGCGGAAGATAAATTTGAAAGCCGCGTCATCGAAGGACTTTGGATC
>JAJAZE010000455.1 GCA_026785925.1 Pyrinomonadaceae bacterium | reverse complement strand
GAGCGCGAATCACGGGCGACGGTTCGAGCGAACCGGACGAACACGCCGAGCCGGTCGAGACGGCAACGCCCTGCAAATCGAGATTGATTAAAAGTCCTTCACCTTCGACGGCGCGAAACGAGAAATTCGAGATTGACGGCAGACGACTTTCCCGATTGCCGTTGAGTTCCACGTCGTCCACGAGTTCGCCCAAACCTTTTTCAAATTTATCGCGCAAACCATTCAGATGCGCGGCGTTTTCTCTTAAATTCGCACCCGCTAATTCGCAAGCCTTTCCAAAGGCGACGATGTGCGGGACAGATTCGGTTCCGCCGCGCTGTTCACGTTCCTGATGTACGCCGATGTTCTGCGAATGAAGCCGCACGCCGCGCCGCACGAACAACGCGCCGACACCTTTCGGAGCGTTTATTTTATGTGAGGAGATTGATAAAAGATCGCACGCGATTTCTTCGACATCAACTTTTATTTTGCCGACCGCCTGCACCGCGTCGGTGTGAAACCAAATTTTACTGCCGGTTTCGCGCAATTTTCTGACAAGTCTGCCGATTTCCTCAACCGGCTGAATCGTGCCGATTTCGTTGTTCGCCGTCATCACCGAAATCAAAATCGTATCTTCCCGAATCGCGTCGGCGACATCTTCAATTCGCACGATGCCGTCCTCATAAACCGGCAGATACGTTACCTCATAACCGCGCTTTTCCAAATCTTCGCAAACTTCCCTGACCGCCGAATGTTCGATTGCCGAAGTAATAATATGCCTGCCGTGTTTTTCATTCGCCTCAATTAACCCGCGAATCGCCAGATTATTAGCTTCCGTGCCGCCCGACGTAAAAACGATTTCATTCGGACGCGCATTAATCAAATCTGCGACCTGATGCCGCGCTTTATCAACCGCGCCTCTGGCTTCCTGCCCGAAAAAATGAATGCTCGAAGCGTTGCCGAATTTTTCCAGCAAAAACGGCAGCATCGCCTCGACGACTTCCCTGGCAGCCGGCGTGGTGGCGGCATTGTCTAAATAAACTCTGCGAAACATAAATCTATCTTAACTTATTTGTTTATCTTGCCCGAAATACAACTATAAGATAAAGTTAAACCTGAAATTTCGTTTGTGCATCAAAGCCGAAGTTGAATTTTTAGACGAGGAATTTAGGATATGGATTTTACAACCAAAGAATTATTAAAGCGTTACGCAAAACTGGCTATCGGACAGCCGTTTGCGCCGATCTTATTGAACATTTTAGTAACGAGCGTGTGCGATATGCGCTGCACACACTGTTTTTTCACCGAAGAACTCGACGACCGACCGCGTAAGAAACTGCAAATGAAAACCGACGAAATCGAACGAATTTCGGAAACGCTCGGCGGCAATCTCGGTGTATTGATTCTAGCGGGCGGCGAACCTTTCACGCGCAAGGATTTGCCGGAAATCTGCAACGCTTTTTATCGGAATAACAAATTGGATTCGGTTTATCTGATGTCGAACGGGCAAATTCATCCGCGCATTTTCCCGGATGTGACGCGCATTTTGCAGGAAAATCCGAATCTTAATGTAACAATCGCGCTCGGTATTGACGGGATGAAGGACGCGCACGAAAAGATTCGGCGCAAAGAAGGTTCGTGGGACAAAGCGATTCACACGGCGCGGACTTTGCAGGAAATGAAAAAAGAATTTCCGAAACTCGACGTTCAGACCTGCACCTGCGTAATGGCTTCCAACGAAGACACGATTTTCGATTGGTACGACTTTCTGAAATACGATTTGAAGCCGGATAAAGTCAATATCAACTATATTCGCCCGCCGTCGGCTGATCCGAACGAGTTGAATTTTGACCATAATCGTTACGGGCAGTTGTCGCAGATGATTCTCGACGACACGAAAAACGCCGTGATTAAAAATAATTACGGCGGCGATGCCGGATTTTTCAAAGCGGCGATTGATCTTTATATGCACGATTTAATCGCCAAAACCAAAGAAACCGGCGAGCCGCAGATGACCTGCTACGCGGGAACGGCGGGCGCAGTAATTTTCGACGAAGGCACGATCTCTTCGTGCGAAAATCTCGAAGCGACCGGCAATCTACGCGATTTTAATTGGGATTTCGGCAAAGCGTGGAATTCGCCCGCGATGGTCGCCCGCCGCAAAAAAGCCAAAAACGGCTGTTTCTGCACACACGAATCGAATTCTTATTATCCATCATTGCCGTTTAATCCGACACATCTCGTGAAGATTAAAAAACTCGAACGTCAGATGAAAAAGGCGAGCAAACAACTGGCTGTTAATCAACCGCAGGCGGACGGCGTGGCAGTAAAAATTTGAGGGGCGAATTTAAATTGAAACTTATTTCAGTTTTGATGGTGTTGATCTGAAAGACTGTAATCTTAGTAAAAACATTATGAATAAATTAGTTTCAATTGTGGTTTTTTCGGCGGCTTTGTTCGTTGGAGTGTTTTGTTTACCCGCCAATACTCCAACAATCTATGAAAAATTATATCCGTCTCTTAGCTCGGACGAAATAAATTTATTGTTAGGTAAAAGAGTTATAAATAATTCCGGCAAGAAAAATTTTGCCGGTTTTATGTATCCGCTCGGGATGAAATATACGTTAGACGCGGATGCAAAGATGATGGCAGAGGTTGGGCGAAACGGCGAAATGGGAGAGGTTGTCAGTTTACAGGAATTTATGAAGGTTAAAGACCCGGCTTGGCGGAAATTATTGAAAGATTGCAATCTTCTCGTCAAATGGGATGAAAAGAATGAAGATGGAAGAAATATGTTTTCTTGTCACGGAAGATTTTCAAGCCGCATATTTTTAGAATTTGAGTAAGTTTCAAACTAAACGACTCTGCACTGGAAGTGCAGAGGTTTTGAAATCGGAACGCGAATAAAATTCACTTGATTGTTCTTTTCAGACTAAGAAAAGAAAGTGTAATAAATTCTTGCAATGAAATTGCAAGGTTTTTACCTGCGTGT
>JAJAZE010000454.1 GCA_026785925.1 Pyrinomonadaceae bacterium | reverse complement strand
GGTCAACTCGCCAACGCGCAACCCGCCCGCTCACGCAGGCGGTTCTGACCTGCGCCGCCAAAAACCGTATATTGATTCCGAAACTGCTCTAATTTGTTTGGCAAACAAACCGAAAGGTTCGCGTCAGTTTTTGACAACACAGAAAATTTTATCGGAAGAAGACTACCAATGAAAGCGATAACCTGTCCGCAATGCGGAAGTTTGATTAGTAAAATTAGTGGGCAACAAGCGATTGTGCAATGCGATTATTGCGGCGCGAAAATTATGATTCCGCGTGAAATCGCGCCGCCAAATGCCGACGTTAAGCCCGAACTTATAAATCAATTCGGCTATCCGATTGACCAATATATTCCCTTTGACGAAAGGCAAACCTCCAATAGTTCTATTAAAGCGGTGGTTATCGCATTATTGTTGGTGTTCGGCATCGGTTTTATTATCATTTTGGCGATTGCGTCAAATTCAAAATCCCGTTCCGGCACGACTCCGTTCAAGCCGACACCATATAAAACTCCGAATACGACTTCGACAACCGCGCCAACGCCGAAAAAAGATTACGAAGTCTTACTCGAATTCGGCGGCAAAGGAACAAGCGCGGGATTGTTTGACAGACCGAGCGAGATTGCCGTTGACGCGGGCGGACATATTTATGTCGCGGACGAAACTTTGCGCGTTCAGCATTTTGACGAAGCCGGCAAATTCGTCAATCTTTGGAATGTCAACGGCAAGAAAAACGAAGCGATTGACAAACTTGCCGCCGACGCGGACGGCAATGTTTATGTGCTAATCGGCGGTGAAATTGTCGTTTATGTCGGCAAAACGGGCGAGCAAAGATATGTTTTGTCGGACAAGCATTACATTTACGATTTTGTCTTGCGCGACGACGGCGGAATGATGTTGGCAACCGAAAACAACGGGCGCGACGAAATTGTGCAAACCGGTAAAGGCAGAAAAATTGTCCGCCGTTTTGTCGAAATTCACAGCCGCGCCGCCGAAACGCAGATTCCGCCGCAAGCCGTCAGAATTGCGGTTGACGGCAAAGGCGATATTTATTCGGTCTATGCGCTCGGCGATGTTTATGGCAGATTTAGTTACAACGAAGAAGATTTGATGACTTTTCACTTTACGCCGCAAGGAAAATTCGTCAATAAATTTGCGGCTGGACTTGTGCCATCCGCGATTTTAGCGGCTGTACTTGTGCCGCCATCCGCGATTTTAATTGATAACCAAGGTCGTATTTACCTTTTGAACAGCAACACGATAAGTGACGCTAAAATCGTTGTCTTTTCAAACACCGGCAACGAGATTAAAAGAATCAACTTTAAATTCGAGTCAATCAAAACAATGACGCTCGACCGGCAAAACAATATTTTTGTCATTGGCGGCGAAACAATCCGCAAACTAAAAGCGATTGAATTTTAAAATTTTATGCGACATATTGTTGTTTTTATATCTTTGATGATTTTCAACCTAACCGTTCCGGCACAGGAAACGGTGGTGCCGATAGTTCACAGCATCACTTTGCTGGGCGGCGCACAAAACGGCAAATGGATAACTGCGGAAAAAACTGCGGCACTGCTCAACGACAAAACCGAATTTAATATCATCAATTTTAACGGTGTCGAAAAAGGCACGGTTTTCGGGACTAAAGGCGAAAGACAGGGAGTTTGCCTCGAAATTCCGGTGATAGAATTACCCGAAACGGAATCTGATAACCCGGACAAAGATGTGAGATTTGCACTCGGAGCAAACGCCAAATGGAATCCCGTTCCGCGCATTCCGCAGGCAATCGGTTTGACGGATAAAACTTACACCAAAGCGGTTGCAGACTTTCTCAAAACCAAAAGCATTGCCAAAACCAAAGTTGTCATTACACAGTTATATCAAATTGACCTCGAAGGCGACGGGCAAAACGAAGTTATTATCGCCGGAAATTATTACCAAAAAGGAACGAGCGAAGAACAAAGCGCGGGCGATTATTCGTTCGCACTGCTGCGAAAAGTCATCAAGGAAAAACCGCGGAACATTTTAATCGAAGGCGATTTTTTCACGAAGCGCGGCGAATATGCCCCGCCGAACGAGCGCGAGATTCTCGCCATTGCTGATTTGAACGGCGACGGGAAAATGGAAATCGTGCTGAAAACTTTTTATTACGAAGGCAGTTGGCAGCAGGTGTTTGAAATGAACGGCGATAAATTATCAAAAGTGCTTGAGGTCAGTTGTATCGTCTGATGTCGTTTTGTGTTGAAAATTTTCCTTCTATATCCGAAAAAAATTTATGACCGGAAATTATTTTAATCAAAAGTGCGGCGGGCATTTTCGGAAAATCGGCGGCGGCTGTTTAATGCTTATCTTTGCCGCCGGTTTTTTATTCGCGCTTCGGAACGATGCCGCCGCGCAAAGGAAATCGCCGCCGAAAACTGCTGACAAGATTCTCTTTGAAGTCAGCCGAAGAAGTTTCGGCAGCGGCAACCGCCGCGAAAAAACTTTGTTTATCTTCCAAAACGGTCGGGTCAATTGCGAAACTTCCGAATCGCTGCGCGGGAAAAAATCCTCTGTGAAAAAAGCCGGATGCTTCCAACTCAATCCGACGGTCGTCGCCCGGTTATCAAAGATTGCCAGCCAACCGGATTTTTTGTCGGCTGAGGAAGACTATTTTTTGTCGGGCGACGGCATTGATTACAGTTCGGGAATAAAGATTATTTCGTTTCTCGATAACGGCGGAAAGGAGATTGATTTTCAAACCAGCGATGGCGACGACGACGTTTTTCCGGTGTCGGTCGAAAAGTTCGTCGTTGAGATTGTCAAAATTGACAATTCGTTTAAGCCGTTACCGAAATCCGAATGACCGCTGCTTGCTTTTGTTAAATTGAAAAACAGTTGGCGGCAGCGAAACTCGTTTTGGTCAAAACATTAAAAGAAAATGGCACAAAAAAATTCAAATCCCAAACTTCTGGCGCACTGGCGTTTTACTGCAGAACAATGGCGCGAATTTTCCTACTATGAAAACCTGGAATCTGAGCATCGGTCGTTTGTAGATTTACGAATGGTTATCATTTTCGGCGCGGCGATTCTCGGCTTTATTTCTGTGATTGCATTGGTCAAGGGCGGACTTTCCGCTTTTCTGTTAGTCGGCGGAGGCGGAATTTTGTTCGTCGGGTTTTGTTATTTGATTCATCGGCTCGTGCGGCTTGACGCGAAACAAAAATTACAATCCGTGACCGGCGATGTAAAAATCACGACTCGAAATGTTTACGTCAACGATGTTTTATTTTTTGATTGGGGAAAAGGTTGGGGTTTGCCGCTCATTGAAAAAGATTATCTTTACATCGGCGACCGGAAACTGCTTCTCTTGAATTTCAGTTGTCGCAGGATCGTCAGACGCTCGCGGGACGAAATCAAAAAACACTGTATGGTTCCCGTCGAGTTGGGAAAGGAATCGGAAGCCGATGCCGTGATTAAAGAATTGACCGAAACCTGGTCGCAAAAATTTCAGCCGAGCGTCGAGGAGAGCAAATGAAATTCAAACAATCCACAACAATCTTTTTATTTCTAATCTTGAGCGCGGGCGTCTTCGCTCAAACAATCGTTCAAGACGACGAACCGAATCAAACTCGAAGCGGTGATTTTTTAGGCATCAGGCTGCGCTCAGAAATTCAGGCAATCGTCAAAGAAATCGAGCGCAAATGCAATAAGAAAATACTCGCCGAATTCATCAATCAAAAAGAATTTATGCTCGGTTCGAGTTACATCTCCGACGCGGAAGGCATTCCGGTCGTGCTGATTGATTACAAATTGGAAGACGATGCGAAAAAACTCGAAGCCGTCGCCGCGCACGAACTTCTGCACCTGCGTCTGCGCGTCAACAATTACCCGACGTTTCTGTTTTCGCCGACCGTCCAAACCGCCAAAGGTCGCGCCGTTGACGTGGAACAATCAACCGCCAACGATTTGTTGAGCCTTATCGAACACCGCATTTTCAAATCGGAAATGGAACGATTCGGGTTGAATAAACTTCTCGATTTGGCGGGCGACACCGCCAAAGTTGCCAAACGCAGACGAGGCGAACCTGACGAGCAGAGCGATTCGATAAACTACGCCCGCGCAATTTTGGAATATCCGAATCAGAAGGACGTTGAAGAAGTCGCCCGCATTTATAAGGAAAATAATTGGACACGCGCTCTCGAAAGCGGCAAACGAATCGCCGATTTTATCAGCCAATCAAATCTGCAAACTCCCGCGGCAGTCGAAGCGGTTTTTCTGAAATGTATTATGGAGCTTTACCGACCGCCGTCCACGCATACTTTTAAACTGACTGTTGACCCGCAAAATAAATTCTTTCGCCGGATGATTATCGGCACGGCGCGGCGGGCGGTTCAAAGAAGAAAGCGCGGTTAATTTTCCGCGCTCGAAAAATTATGAACGACACAAAAAGCCGACTGCCGACAATTCTCGCTACAAGTTTTTTCACCGCGCTGTTTTTAATTTTGCTTTTCGCGGGCGGCGCGTATTGGTTCGTCAGCCGTTCATACAATACAAGTTCAATCGTCCAGCCGCCAAAAACGATTGAAACCGCCGATCCGAAATTAAATCCGCGACGCAAAATGTCCGCCCGCAGCCGTCAAAAAAATTTGAATTATTAACTGATGTTACGCAAAAATGCGGCTGTGCCGC
>JAJAZE010000453.1 GCA_026785925.1 Pyrinomonadaceae bacterium | reverse complement strand
TTGACGTAGCGCTAGCACAAACCCCTTTCCCCGGTTCATCTCCACGTTCGTAGAGAAAATTTTACGCCGCGTGATTCAATCGCCGCCACCCCCGGTTCATCTCCACGTTCGTAGAGAAAATTACCGGCGCGGGAAAATCGTCTTTAGCGATGACGGTTCATCTCCACGTTCGTAGAGAAAATAAGTGCGACGTTCGCTTTTTTTAATATCATAGCGGTTCATCTCCACGTTCGTAGAGAAAATCTTCGGCATCTACTGAATTCGCTCCTTTCGCCCGGTTCATCTCCACGTTCGTAGAGAAAATACTTGGAAAACATTGGCTCAGAATGAGTTTGAACCTGTCTAAGTCAAAATTATATCATTTGCCTGCTTTTTCGGAGATTGTGATGAGCTGTAGTCCGTCGAAGTCTTTGACTTTGCGGGTTGAGTCGCCAAAGGTGCGGATTTTATAGCCTTGTTCGTTTGCCGCACTGTGTAGGAGCATCGCCGCGCCGCCTTTGAGTCTTTGGCAGATTGTTTCCCAGAGTTTTTCGCGCACCAGTGCGGAGATATTGCCGACGAAAACTCCGGGACGCAGTTCGAGCATCCAGCGCGTGATTTCGCCGCGCAGTGAAATTGGAACTTTTTCCATTAAAAAAACGACCATTGCTTATTCCTCCTCCTGATGTGTTTCAGCCCAATTTACGCCGCCCTCAACTGATGAGTCGCCGCCGTTCCAGAGACCGCCCGGAGCGGCATCGTCAAAGTCGAATTCGATTTCCGTATCGTCGGTTTTCACGTTCAACGCCGTTTCGAGATCGGGAACGATTTTTTGCATAAATCTTTCCTCGTGAAATTTATCGCGCAGAGCGTGACGAATGCGGCTTTCGAGTTCAAATTCCGATTCGGCAACGACTTGAAAAGCCAGCGGAATCGTCAGGTCGGCTTTGTATAGATCGGCGATGTCATAGACGAACGAAAGCATTTTTCCCGTATGAATAAAACCGAGCGCGGTCGAATATCCGGCGGAGACGATTGCCGCCTGACACACGCCGTAAAGACAACTATTCGCCGCCGAAAGTGCGCGATTGATCGGCGTTGAATCTTTCCACTCAGTGCGATTATACGAGCGTCCCGTCCACTCGACACCGGTCGCCGCGCTCGCCTGTGAATACGCCGTTCGAACGCGAACGCCTTCCTTGCCGCGAATCTGCTGCAAGGTCAGTTCTTCGGAAAGTTCTTCGCCGAAACGCATTTCATACATTTGGCGGACGACGCGCAGGCGAAGCTGTGGATTCGAGCTTAGATAAGCCTGCCGCAATAAATGCCGCGCTGCTCTCGTTTCGCCCATCCCGGCGGCGTAAAATCTAACCGCGCCTTCGCCCGACCACATCACCAAACAGCCGTTGTCGGCAAGCGTTTTGACGGCGGCGTGAGTAATCGTCGTGCCGGGTCCGACGAGCAAAGTCGTCAGGTTGGCGCACGGCACGCTCGTTTTTCCATTTTCATCAAAAAAGGCGATAGCTTTCGCGTCCTGCTCGATTTTGCAATGCTCGACATACAAATAGCTGAAACTGTCTCTCACTTTCGGCAGCGTATTTAAGTCTTTTAACCGCATGATTTTTCGTCCTCCTTAACTAATCTCCACGTGCGTAGAGAAAATCAGATTAGCGCACGGCACACTTGTTTTACCGTCCGGTGCATCTCCACATTCGTAGAGAAAATTCGTATTGAAGGTCTTTAAATTGCATTTCGTAAACTCCTTATTTTATTGATAACGCGCGCTGGAACATATATAATCTCAACTCAAGTCGAGGCGAAAATTATGGAAATGACCGCGCAGGAAATCATCAGCACCGTGCAGACGCTTCCCGTTCAAGTGCAGGAAGAGATCGTCAAAACTTTGCAGCGAAATCTGAAAAAGCGTCCTGCTAAATCAGCTTTAGATGAAGACGAAATCGAACGTCGCCTGCTTGCCAAAGGTCTCATCAGCGAAATCCCGCCGCGCGTCCAAGATACGGAAGAAGATAATTATCAGCCGATAAAAGTTTCCGGTAAACCGCTCTCGGAAAGTATTTTAGAGGAGCGCGATTAAATGTCGGCTCTCTTTTTCGACAGCAGCGGGCTGGTCAAACGCTACGCTCAGGAAACCGGCACAAATTGGATTTTCAGTCTGGTGCGCCGTTCGGCAAATAATCGCCTTTATCTTGCCCGCATCACGGGTGTCGAAGTCATCGCCGCACTAACCAAAAGAGTTCGCGTCGGAACGCTTTCCCAAAAGTCGGCGGCTAAGGCAATCAATCGTTTCGAGCGTGAATTCGCCAATCGTTACCTGCTCGTTGATGTCGGTTCGCCGATCATCAAAAC
>JAJAZE010000452.1 GCA_026785925.1 Pyrinomonadaceae bacterium | reverse complement strand
ATTCCGCTTCGGAGAAGAATGCAAATGACGGCAGTTTCGGACTTGCTGGTGCGCTTCTCACTGTGAAAACAGGAACGGACAATAAATCAGTATTGTTGAATCAGTGGTTGTAGCTGGTGCGTTCTGTCAAAGAGCGTTTGAGAGGCTTGAGCCGTGTGCGGTGAAAGTCGCAAGCACGGTTCTTAGAGGAGGGAGTGATAGCAATATCACTTCCTTACCCGACTTAACCTGCGGCTTTAATCTGAATCTATATCGCACAGAGACATTAAAAATTCCTCATTCAATTCCCGGATTTCTGAGCGGTTGAATCTGTTCGAGCGGTTCGGTTTCGATGCGCTCGATTTGCCGCGCGAGCATTTCGCTGATGTCATCAGATACAGGAGCGTTTTCCTTGGCGATTCGGTAAGCGCGCAACGCTTCTTCGCGGTTTCCGATTTTCAGATATTGATTTCCGAGTTCCAGAGCGACAAAGAAAGCCTTCGGCTCAAGGGCAACTGCTTCGGACAACAGCATGATTGCTTCTTCGGTTTCCGGTTTGGCTGTATAAATTTTGCCAATCGCACGATAGTAAAGTGCGTTCGCTTTTGTTCCCGGCGTATTAAATGTGCCGCGAAAAACAAACAAATTTCCGAATCGCGCTATCGGAGATGCTTCACGAAAACCTTTGTTGTCGCCCCATAACTTAGGCGTAAATGCAGTAGCCCCCAAAATAAAAGTTCCACTGCGAACTTCCGTATCCATTTTTTCGCCGTCCCGCTCTGGATTATTTCCCACCCAATCAAGCCCGCGACTTCTCATTTCGACATCCGCCGCAAAATAATCAACGTAAGGCACTTCGCCCGCAGGCTTTAAGTTTTCGTTGTAATACTCGACCAGTTCTTTTGTCCGTTGTCCGAGGTCAACTCCTTCATCACTAAAATACCGATAGCCGTTTGCCGCACCGCCGAAAGTTTCGTTGTAATATTCCCAAGGACGCATCACGGGAATTGCCGACACTAAAGCGGCGATTACGGAGATCACAACCGCGCCGCGCAAAAGATAAGATTTGGATTCGACCACTTTGTAAATTGTCAGCGATGCCAGCAAATAGAGCGGCGGAACGACGGGAAGCGCGTGTCTGATTCCCGCGTAAGTTGAACCTTTGGCAAGCACAATCAAAAACAGAACGGATAAACCAATTACTCCCAAAAGAGGCGCAATAAATTCTTGCGGAATCCGGCGCACAATCAAAAAAACTGCGCCGATGAGTGTCAGCAGAAGCAGTCCAAGCGGAAGTTTAGCGGCGATTACGCCCGGAAAATAATAAAGAGGGGCTTTGCCGTAATAAAGATTGCCGAACGCAAAAACATTTGCGACGCGACCTTCCGCGCCGGCGCGAATCGTGTCCGCCATTCCCCAAGTATAGGCTCGCGGGAAAAGCCGTCCTTTCGCCATAATGTTCAAGCCCGCGCGATAAATCGGTGATTTAACGTCGCTGATTTTTTCTGTGAGAGGACGATTAAATTGTTCTTCACTCGTATTGGGGCTTTCGCTGAATCGGAACAGATAAAAACTCCACAAAACGATAACCGCTCCGATTAGAACCGCCGCGACCAATCCCAGACGGCGCAACCGGAGAAGAATTTTCGCGTCTTTAGCAAGAAAAATCGCCATTACAATTCCGATGAGGGCAACGGCAATCATCGTGATAACGGCTGAATGTTTCGTGCTTAAAGCCAATCCGAGAGCAAGCGTTGCAAAAATTAAATCAACCGCACGCCACGTGCGAAACGCTTGCACGGCGAGCAAAACGGCGGTTGCCGAAGCGAGCGCGACGGGCAAATCGGTCATCACTACCGGAAGATGCGCGGCAACCGTCGGGTCAATCGCAAGATATGCAGTCGCCGCCAAAGCAATCACATCTCCGAAAACACGCCGCGCCGCCAGAGCGAACAAAAACAGCAGCAAGCCATTTAACGCAAACATCGCCGCCCGCGAACGGCTTTGAATCAATTCGGGGTCGTTGTTGTTATAGACATCTTCTTCGACAAACTTGCGCTCATCATTCTTGTCTTGAGTAACGCGATACGGAGACATTTGGTAAACGTCAGCCACAAAAACGCCCGTCCATAATTTAACGAGCGGCGGATGTTCGGGATTGAGCCGAAAATCGCCGGTTTTGACATAAGCCGCACCCGCGCCGATGTGATAAGCCTCGTCAAAGGTGAAGCTATCTGATCGCGTGGCGATGTTTGAGCGCAAAACGGCGCAGATTATCAAAGCGAACAAAATCAGAAAGAAAATCAAATGCCGTTTCGACAAAGAAACCTGCGCGGTCTTTCCAGCATTCATTTCATTTTCAATTTCCATATTGAACTTATCTTTTAGATTCATTCGCGTAAGCAGGCTAACGATTGAGATGACGTGGGGCGAAACCGCCACCACGCAACGTCGGGGAAACGGACAACGCGATAAGAAAGTCGCTATTTCGCCCTCACGTCCATTGAATTGTTTGGCTGCGCCATTACCAGCAAGTTGCAGACTTATCGCAGATTTTTCTTCCGCAACCAATCTCGCTGACGCTTCTCAATCTCTTCATCGCGTTTAATTGAGCCTTTGGAAACGGCAAACTCGCCCGGGTCGGAAAGTGCTTCATCGGCAAAGCGCGGCACGGTGCGCTCGTCCAGACCGTCAAGTATTTTCAATGCCAAATCAATCAACTGCGTGGAACGTCGGCGGTAGATTTGCGCCCCTCTTGAAGTCGTCGCAAGACGTGGCGAACCGAAATAGCCTAACCAAGAATCTCCCATCGCAATTTGGACTAAACTTTCCATCGAGCGAGCCGAAAAAGGACGAGCGTTTTTGTATGTCGGCTCAACAAGGTCAGGGCGAATATAAAGCATCCGGCTCAATTCCGACATTCCGGCGTGTATATCCAGCCCGTTTTCTTCTTGTTCTTTTTCCGTCAGGATTGGAAACGGCGGCAAGTCGGCGGTAGGTTTTGGCTCTAACCCGTCAAGATTCACCATTCGCCCGCCGAATGTTTCTCGAAAGTAATCGCCCGCTTGGTCAAGTGCTTGATTATGCAGAGGCGAGCTGTGACCGTGAACGATAAAAACCCGGCGAAAGCCTTGGTCGCCGAGTTGAGTAGCTAAATCCATAAAAACAGCGCGGAGTGTTGTGGCGCGAACGCCATAACTGCCCGGAAATACGTTTTTGTAGCCTATCTCATTCGCTCCGCCGGTGCCGAGCGGAACAGTCGGAAACATCAACACTGCCCAACCCGAACGAGCGACAATAGCATCGGCGAGGTCTCGGCTGAGTCGCTCATTCAAATAGCCGTCGGTAAAAGACGGCATATATAGTCCGTGTTGTTCGAGAACTCCGCCCGGCAGTATGACAACAGTTTTTTGTCGGTCAAGAGCCTGAATCTGTTTCGTATTCATCTCAGCCACGCGATAAATCTGCCCTTCAACAGTTTTCGGCTGTAAAATACTGACAACAATTAGAATTAAAAGAATGCAGACAAATTTCAATAAGAACATTAGATGTTCCGACAAAGTTAAAAGTAGTTAAGCTACTGCTCGTTCTTTGAAAATCTTAGTTTATTAAATCGGCAAATTGAATCAGTCCGACGATTGCCGATGCGGTCATCGAAAATAATCCGGTGGCTAATCTATATT
>JAJAZE010000451.1 GCA_026785925.1 Pyrinomonadaceae bacterium | reverse complement strand
GGCTACCGAAAGAATTTGCACCGACAAAAATCGAATCGGCGTGCCATTTTTCGGCTTCTTCAATCAAAACCTGTTTCGGATTTCCGGCGATGATATGCAGCGTTGTCGCAATGCCCGCGTCGCGCAAAACTTGGAGCGAGCTTTCGGCTAGTCTTTCAATCCATTCGCTTTCGGCTGTGACTTCATCTTCGACCCACCGGGCAATCGGCGGCACAAAGCGTTCGATGGCGACCGGCGCAATTTGACTGCTCGCGGCGACTAATCGGATTTCGCTCTGGTCGCGCCAACATCTCGCGGCGACCGCTTCGACCGCCGCTTTTGAGCCGGGCAAGCCGTCAAAACCAATCATTACGCGCACCGGAAATGGGTCAACTTCGATTTTTCCGCGTGCCACACGCACCGAGCATTTCGCTTCGGTGAGAACCTTATTTGAAATGCTGCCCAGAAAAAAACGACCGATGGCGGTGCGTCCCTGCGAACCGACGACGATTAAATCCGGCTCGTATACGTCGGCTTTATCGAGGATTTCCCAGCCGGGCGAGCCGAAAGTCGCTTCGGTGGTAATTTTCCAGCCGGGAAATTTCGCTCGCAAGCGGTCTCCGGCATGGCGGGCGAAGGTTTCGGCTTCGCCGACCGCCCGTTTGTTTTTTTTATAGTGTTTTCGAAGATGCACTTCTTTGTAGTCATCGGGCTTAACGCCCGAACCATTGCCGTTAAAACTCTGCGGCGGAAGCCAAACTTCGGCAATGGAAAAAACCAACGCTTCGCAATCTGCGGGTAAACCGGCACCCTGCAAATCGTCGAGTGAGGCTTCCGCCGATTTTGAGCCGTCATAACCAATCAGTATTTTCATTTTCGCTCCCATCTACTCGATTTTTGCATTCAATTACAGTAAAAATAACGGTTTTATGAATTGAAAATTCATCCAATCCGCAAAAACCGTTGTGAAAGTTCAGCCAACCATTTAAAAAATTTTGTTAAGCCGATTTTGCCGTAGCGACTTTTTTCTGAAATGTTTCAAACGCTTCTTTGAACATCGCGCGGTGATGTTTTTCCCGCTCAAGCGCAAGTCCGAAACTCGCGGCGGCATCGGCACGACCATCGGCTTTTGCTTCCTCGATGAACTTCGGGTACATTTGTTCGATTTCGTAATCTTCGCCGTTCGCCGATTCATTCAAATTTTCAAGCGTCGTTCCGATTCCGCCCGCCGTCCGCAAGTGATTGATGCCGTGAATAGTTTCCGCTCCGGCGGCTTCCATAAAAAGCTGGGCAAATTCGGGCAAGCCTTCCTGCACCGCCTGCATTCCAAAAGCCGTATATTCGAGCCGCGCTTTCGCTTCGCCGATAATCGCATTTTTTAGATTTTCTTCTGTTTTAGTCATAATATTTCTCCTATGAATTAATTTGCTAAAACGCAATCCACATACCAATACAAAACAAAGGGTTTTGCGATAAAGCACGGCTGAGACTGCGAATAATTTACCAAGCTACTGCGAATAATTCCACGCTTCCGCATTTGAGACTGCTCGTTTTAGGCATACACTCAGGTTATGGAGTTAAATTCTTGAAAGCTCAAACAGAAACAATTTTGATAGTTGACGACGACCGTCAGATTCGCCGATCCCTCGATGCGACTTTGCGTTCGTGGAATTACAACTGTCTGCAAGCGGAAAATATTGCCGAAGCCGAGCAAGTTTTTGCGGCGGAAGAACCGGGCGTGGTGCTGCTCGATATTGATTTGCCGGACGGTTCGGGACTTGATTTTTTGACCGTTATCAAAGAGCGACAGCCCGAAACTATTGTCGTGATGATTACGGGAAATGTTGATGTGAAAAGCACGATTGCCGCGCTGCGCGGGGGAGCGCACGACTTTATCGGCAAACCGATTAGATTGGAAGAGTTGCGCGTTACCCTTCGTAACGGCGCGGAAACGCGCAAACTGCGTCGCCGACTCAACCAAGTGCGCCGCGAACAATCCGACAAATTCAGTTTTCAGCAGATTATCGGCGAATCCGCCGCGATAAAAAAAGCCGTCGAACTCGCTCGCAAAGTCGCGGCAAGCGACATCAACGCCGTGCTGCTCCAGGGCGAAACCGGCACGGGAAAAGATTTGTTCGCTCAGGCGATTCATTACGCTTCCGAACGCAGCGGCGCGCCTTATCTGGCGATAAACTGCGCCGCACTGCCCGCAAATTTAATCGAATCCGAACTTTTCGGACACGAAAAAGGCGCGTTCACTGATGCCAAAGCCAGAAAGGAAGGGCTTTTTGAACAGGCTGACGGCGGCACTCTGTTCCTCGACGAAATCGGCGAAATGGAAACGGCTCTCCAAGCTAAACTGCTGCGCGTGTTAGAGGAAGGAATGTTTCGGCGCGTCGGCGGTTTGAAGGAAATTCCCCTTGACGCGCGCGTCATTGCCGCCTCGAACCGCGATTTGAAAAAGGAAAGCGCGGAGGGCAATTTTCGGCTCGACTTATATTATCGTTTATCCGTGATTCAGATTGACATTCCGCCTTTGCGCGCGCGCGGCGACGACGTTTTGCTGCTGGCGAATTATTACATCAAAAAAACGAATGCCAAACGGCGAGGAAGCAAAAAACTGCGCGGGCTTGCCGCACCGACGGCGAAAATCTTTAGCTGCTACGAATGGACGGGCAACGTTCGTGAATTGAAAAACGTCATCGAACGCGCTTCGATTCTCGAAGACGGCGAACTGGTGACGACCGAACATTTGCCGTTCGATTTAACCGGCGGCAAGGCTGCGTCGCCTGATTCAAACGGCAATTCGTTGTTCACGCTTCCGCCCGACGGAATTCCGCTCGTCCAAGTCGAACTCGACCTCTCGCGTCAAGCGTTAGAGCGAACCAGCGGCAATCTGACGCGAGCCGCCCGTCTTTTGCACATTTCGCGCGACCAACTTCGTTACCGGCTCAATAAATCGAAGGACGGCGAAGTTTTAAAGGCAAAAACCGATTTGAGATAATTTATTTTTGATTTCTCCTGTTTTAGAATTTCGTAAAATTTAAAATGAACGACGAAACCGACGCAAAAATCACTTCCGAAGCCGAATCCGGCAAACACGATTTGGACAAATTGCTCAAGGAATTGAGCGATATGAAATTCGCGCTCGACGAATCAACCATCGTGGCGATGACCGACCGGCGCGGGACGATTACTTACGTTAACGATAAATTCTGCGAAATCTCGCAATACTCGCGCTCCGAACTCCTCGGACAAAATCACCGCATCATCAATTCCGGCTTTCACCCGGAAGAGTTTTTTCAAATTGTGTGGGCGACGATTTCAACGGGCGAAGTCTGGCGCGGTGAAATTCGCAATCTCGCCAAAGACAATTCCTTTTATTGGGTGGCGACGACGATTGTGCCGTTTTTGGACGAACACGGAAAACCGTATCAATATGTTGCCGTCCGCCACGATATTACGACGCGCAAACAGGCAGAAGAAGCCTTAGCCGACAGCGAAAGCCGCCTGCGCGAGCAAAAGGATTTACTCGAACAAACGCACGACGCGATTTTTACCTGGGAACTCAAAGACGGTGTGATTTATTGGAACAAAAACGCCGAACGGCTCTACGGCTACACTCCGGCGGAAGTTTTAGGCAAGGAAATGTGTGAGCTGCTGAAAACCGATTACCCGGTTTCGTTCGATAATTATTTCGCCGAACTCAAACGTGAAGGTCGCTGGGAAGGCGAATTGCGGCAGACGACCAAAGACGGCAAAAAGATTTACGTCGAAAGCCGCCAGGTCATTTCCCAAACCGGAGACGGCAAATTTATCGTCCTTGAAACGAGCCGCGACATCACCAAACGCAAACTCTCCGACGAACGTATTCTCCAGCAGGCATCGTTGCTCGACAAGACGCAGGACGCGATTTTGGTGTGCGATTTAAATTACCGGATTATTTTTTGGAACAAAGGCGCGGAGCGTGTCTATGGCTGGGAATCGGGTGAAGTTTTGGGCAGGGAAATCTGCGAGGCGATTTGCGGCGGCGACAACACCATTATCGAAAATGCGTTGGAAGCCCTCAAACACAAAGACGAATGGCTGAAAGAAACCGCTCACTACACCAAAGACAAACGGAAAATAATCGTCGTCAGCCGTTGGACATTAGTGAGAAACGAGCAGGAACAGCCGGATTATTTTCTGATCATCAATACGGACATCACAAATTTAAAGAAAGCGGAAGAACAGCTTTTTCGCGTCCAGAGAATCGAATCAATCGGAACGCTCGCCGGCGGCATCGCGCACGATTTGAACAATGTTTTGTCGCCGATTCTAATGTCCGTCGAGATGCTGCAAAGCGACGAATTGATTGAAAAAAGCGGTCAGCCGTGGCTTTCGATTATCAAAGAAAATACGGAACGCGGCGCGGATTTAATCAAACAGGTTTTGACGTTCGCCCGCGGCGCGGAAGGCGAGCGAATCAACGTCGAGCTGCGTCATCTCGTCAAAGATTTAATCGTCGTTTTGAATGAAACTCTGCCGAAAACCATCACGGTTAAATACAACGTCGCGCCGGAACTGGAAACGGTTTCCGCCAACCCGACGCAGATTCACCAGGTTTTGATGAATCTCGCCATCAACGCCCGTGACGCGATGCCGGACGGCGGAACGCTGACGATCACGGCGCAGAATGTTACGCTTGACGAAAACTACGCGCAAGTGAATTTGGAAGCGCACACGGGCGAATATGTTTTGCTTGAAGTAAAAGATACCGGAACGGGAATGTCGCCCGAAATCGTCAACCGCATTTTCGACCCGTTTTTTACAACCAAAGAAATCGGCAAAGGCACGGGTTTAGGACTTTCGACCGCGCTTTCCATTGTCAAAAGCCACGGCGGATTCATCAATACCTACAGCGAACCG
>JAJAZE010000450.1 GCA_026785925.1 Pyrinomonadaceae bacterium | reverse complement strand
GCGTCCGGTGTCTTCGATTTCGATTTCGACTTCATCGCCGACACTCCGGGCGCGAAGTGTAATTTGTCCGTTTTCCGGCGTAAATTTTATCGCGTTTTCGGCAATCGCGCACAGAGCGCGGCGCAATGCGCTGTGGTCAGCCAGAATAAACGGCAGATTCGCGGCGATTTCTACCGACAATTTCTGTTGATGTTGTTCGGCTTCGCCCCGAAACAGTTTTTCGCAGGCGCGAACGACTTCCACCGGGTTTGTCGGCTTCGATTCGATTTGCGCGCCGCCCGCGTTGATGCGCGACATATCGAGCAAATTTAATACAAGGTCAATCTCGCGGTCGCATTCCGAAGCGATGTCCGCCAGATATTCTTCGCGCTCGGTTTCGGTCATTTCGCGCCGCTGAAGGACGCGCGTTAAGGTTTTTATCGTCGTCAGAGGCGTGCGAAGTTCGTGCGAAACGGCAGCGAGAAATTCGTCTTTAACAGCGTTGGCGCGTTCGGCTTCGATGCGAGCCGCCTGTTCTTTGACGAGCAAAACTTCACGGGCTTCCTCCGCCCGTTTGCGAGCCGCGCTGAGCGAACCAATGATGACTGCGGCAACGATAAAAACGGCAAGCTGAAGAAAATCGCCGCGGTCAAGCTGCAAAGAAAACTTCGGCGGCAGAAAAACGAACGCGCTCGCCAGAGCCGATAAAAAAGTGGCGAACAACCCGACCGCCAGACCGCCGCGCCACGCGCTGAACATCACCGCCAACAGAAATATGGGCGACACGTCCGGCTCGACAAACGGCGAAGCGAGATACGTCAGCGCGAACGCCGCGCCGACCGTCCAGACGGCAATCAGCCAACGGCTTAAAAGGTCAAGTATTGGTGAGCGAGTTTCCACTTAAAAACTGTAATTTCTAAATTGCCGCAACCGAAAACATTTATCTTGTTTCAGAGTCTAACAAAACTCGAATCGTTATTTGTAGGCAAAAACGCCTATTGCGCGTAAGTATCTCTACGGATTCGGCGAATCGTATTGAGAGCTAAACTGATTTTTATCTTAACATTCGGCTCACAGCTGATTTTATGATTTTTATTTACAACAGTAAAAAATATCTCGGCAAAACCGCCGTCAGAATCGTTCGCGCCATCGAGCGCGACACGGCGGAATACGCGAATAAAACCGGAACGATTAAGGATTTTCTAATCTGGTCGCTGGCGCGAATGGCTGACCGAATACCGATGCGCGAACTCGAAGTCAGCCCGCATCTGCCGGACGAAACCATCGCTTTTAATTACCTTTGTTTATTAGACAATTACGAAATCGGAGCTTTTTACGACACGCGCTCGCTCGCGCCCGGTGAACTCGCGCCGGGTGAAGTCGGCTCTAACCCCCGATTCCAGAAGGAAAAGAAATGAAAAAGATACCGCCGCGCCGCTCTGCTGCCGTTTTGCTTTTAGTTTTTATGCTGACTTTCGCCCAAGTCGAAAAAGTTGAGGCGCAGAGCGCGTTCAGCAGCGCTCAGTCCCCGAATACTTCTGCGGCAACAGTGGGCGCGGCGAGTAATTCCTCAATGCCGCCGCCAATCGCGGCTTACGGCAGCGAAAATATTGACCGGCAAATCGCGGCGACATTCGCGCCGGTTTTTTATCAGGGCTTAGGCTCGAACCCGCGTTACGATTACATTACCAACTTCGATTTCGATAATGACTGGCGCGGCGACAATAACTGGAAGAACGCGGGCGATTTCGCTATTCCGCTGCGCTCTTACGTCTATTATTCGGTCGCCGAAACGCCGACGCATTATTTTGTCATTTACGCCGTATTTCACCCGTGCGATTACAAAGGCGGAATGATGCGCGGGCGGATTTTAAGCCGTCTGATTGGAATGGGCGTCGGCGCGCTCGGACGTATCGCCCCGACCGGACGCGTGAGCGAAGCGACTTTAGCGCACGAAAACGATTTGGAAGGCGCACTTGTCGTCGCCGAAAAGCGCGGCGCGAATTTATGGGACGCTCGCGTGCGGTTTGTCGAAACGCTCGCTCACGACCGGTTTTTAAAATATCTGCCGCGTATTGAGACCGCCGCCGACACCGGACGCATCGGGTTAGATGGGCAGCGCACCGAATTATACGTCGAGCCGCGCGGACACGGCATCCGGACGCGTTTGACGGGAAAAGTGAACCGAAAAGCCAAAGACGAACTTGTTTACAAATACACGGGCGAAGCGGAAGAGGTGACAAATCTTTCAGGCAGGATTATCGGCTACGCGCTGGTGCCGCTTAACACAACGCTCTGGGCGAGCGCGCTGGCGGGCGAGAATCAAACTTACGCCGAAGCGCGCGATTACCGGAAATTGCTCGCGGCGGTGACGGCGAAAGCCGCCGGACGCGGGCAGGCAGATGAAGGCGAAGTATTTTCTCTCGGCATCGGCTCGGCGTTTCGCGGCAAGATCGGCGGCACGAATATGGCGCGTCCGCCGTGGGGCTGGTTCGACACAACAGAAAGAAAGCGTCCGCTCGGGGAGTGGTTTTTCGACCCGGCGGGAACTGTTAAACGTCATTTTAATTTAGACGAATCTTTTTCAACGACCTACATACACGCGCCCGCCGCCGGGATTACTCGCCCGCTTTAAATATCGAACAGGAAGATTATTGAATTGGAGGAAAACTTATGAACTAACCGAAAGAGCGGCAGAGCGCGAATGCCGAAACGAAAACAACCGGCGATGTGAAGCCGAACGAACGCTTTGTCGTATCGCTCGACGATTTACGCGCCGGACGCGCCGTCGAAGCGGGTCGCAAAGAGCCTCTGACGCATCAATCGGGCAAGGAATACGAAGCGAAACAGACGAATCGAAAAAACGAAAATCACAATTAGCTGGAAAACAAATTTGCAGCAAAATAAAATAAATAAAATGACAAGGAGAAGCAAAAATGGAAACGATTTTTCGGGCGATTTCACGTCTGTTGTTGTTCGGTTTCGCCAAAATTGTCAAGCGGTTTTCACGTCTGCGAAGCCGTTGGCAGCGCGCGCGATTAAAACTTTCATGTTATCAACCATCAAAATTCATAATTAAAAACTAACCCGGAGCGTGTAATATGCGGCAGATTTCGCAAAACGAATTTATCGAAGCGGCGGCGAATTACGGAATCGGCGCGGGAAGCGTGGCGATTGCCGTCTGGTTGAATTGGCTGCTCAATAAATGGATCGAGCCGCGAGCCGCGCCGCTATTTCTAGCCGCCGTCGCCGTTACCGCCTAGCGCGGCGGTAAATATCCGGGCTTATTCGCCACCGCGCTTGCCGTTCTCGCCATTGATTTCTTTTTTCAACCGCCGCTTTACGCCTTTGAGTTAAGAGGTGAAAACTTCGTCAACACATTCGTTTTCGTCGTTGTCGCGCTGCTCATCAGTTGGATTGACGATGAGCGAAAAAACGCTTTGCGCGACCGCGACCGATTGTTGAGTAGCGAACGCACCGCCCGCGCCGAAGCCGAAGAAGCCAATCGCGCCAAAGATACGTTTCTGGCGATGGTTACGCACGAGCTTCGCGCTCCGCTCAACACAATTCTCGGTTGGACAAATATGTTGGGAAAAGGAACGCTCGACGCGGAGAAAACCAAACACGCCGTCGCCGTTATCGAGCGTGGCGCGAAAACGCAGGCGCGGCTTGTCGAAGACCTGCTCGACATCTCACGTATCAGAACGGGAAAATTCCGCGTCAGCGCGCAGCCCGTCGAATTGTCCGCCGTCTTTGAAGCCGCTGTCGAATCGGTCGCGCCGTCAATCGCCGCCAAGCAAATCATTTTGCACAAAGATTTCGGCGAACGAGTAGGGCTAATCAGCGGCGACGCGGAACGCCTTCAGCAAGTCGTCTGGAATCTATTATCGAACGCCGTTAAGTTTACGCCTGAAAAAGGACAAATCGAAATCCGGCTCGAACGTGCCAACCACCACGCGCGGCTGACTGTTTATGACAACGGCGCGGGCATCCGCCGTGAATTTTTGCCGTTTGTTTTCGATTCGTTCCGGCAATCGGAGGAAAGCGACACAGCCAAGCGCAAAGGACTCGGCTTGGGCTTGGCAATCGTCCGCCATCTGGTCGAAGCACACGGCGGAACGGTAACGGCAACGAGCGCGGGCGAAAATCTGGGCGCGACTTTCACGGTCGAGCTTCCGCTGCTCGCTCCGCAAGCGCAATCAAACGAGCGACCCGCCAGCCGAAACGAAGCGAGTCTCGAATATGTTTAAAGTTTTGCTTTTCGCTATAACCGCGCTCCTAGCGAAAATACGGACACTTAAATAGGTGTTGTCGCCGATACCGGCAGTTTACGTTGCCGGTATTCTGTTTTTTTTGTTTTATGTTCTACGCGCTTAATCTAAAAAATTGAGAGATTTCGACTTAAATACAGCAAAAGCATCCTCTATGGTTTTTCGGCGATATGAAGGTTTGGACGCGCTGCGGGTTATTGCTTCGTTCGGCATCGTTTTTCTGCACGTCTATGTGGCGGCAGGCTACCCGAACTCGCTCGATTTGTTTTTGAAATGTCGTGATTTCGCTTTGCCGCTGATGGTTTTGTCGAGCTTCTTTCTGCTGACACTATCGCTGATGCGGAAACCCGAACCCGGTTTTGCAAGTTTTTTCAGCCGCCGCCTGCGCCGGCTCTGGCTGCCTTTGATCGTTTGGTCTTTCGTTTATTCGCTCACCGAAGCGTTTGTCATTCCCGTTTTATTCGGATTTGAACCTGCCGGTAAAATGCCTTCAGCGGTCGTGTTTTTCACGGGCTACCGGCATTTATGGTTTCTCCAATTTATATTTTTCGGTTCCTTGGCTGTTTACCCGTTTATTTATTGGCTCGACGGCACGCGAAAATTCTCGCGGACAAAACTTTCCCTTTTTTGTTTTTGCTTAACCTTTCTCTATGGATTTTTGTTTTATACGTTTCTGAAAAACTATACGGATTGGGACACCTTCAGTCCTGAAACCGATGGAAATTTAAAACTTTTTGTATCACAGGCGGGCAATTATATTTTGTATATTCCGGTCGCCGTCGGAATTGGGCTGATGAGCGGCAAAATCAATGATTTGTTTGCCCGCGCCGCGTTCCGCCGCCTCTCTCTCGCCGCAGTTTTAATTGCGGCGGCAATTCACATCGGTTCAAACAACGTTCCGCTCACGAGAGAAATCTACGGCATCACCATGTTTTTAGCCGCGCTTCAGCCGTGGAGAAAAATTCCGTCCGGGACGTTGCGGGCGCTGGCTACTTATTCTTATGGAATTTATATTCTGCATTTTATTTTGGCGCAAATACTCTGGATGTTTGTCGCCTATAAAAATTTCCAACCCGGCGGCGCGGCTGTTTTTGGAATTGCCATTATCATTTATTTTATAAGTTTTGCCGCTGCCGTTTTGATTAGAAAATTATTTCCCGCCGATTGGCTGCTTCCGCTCGTGCCGGTCAGCCGCGAAGTCGGTCGACAAATTCCGGCGAATGAAATTTCTTTCAGCTCCGGCGCGGGGCGGCGACGCTTTGCCGTTCCGGGTTCAAGTTTTTTGAAAACCCGAATCGCGCTAGGCGGAAATACGGATGAAGGCTAGGTATTAACGCCGATGCCGGGCGATTTATTCCAACAGTATTATAGACTTGTAATTTGAAGGAGTATGGAGAGAAAATGAACGACCAGCACATCTTTCATTTGACCGTTCGACGATTTCACATCTCGGATATGAAATTTCGCTCCTGTTTATGCGTTGCCCCGGCTATTTAAGATGAAGCCAAACGCACTCAAGTGTCCGGGTTTTGGAAATTCCCGGACACTATTTTTTTGAGGTCTTTAGCCGCCGACAGCTTGAAAAAGCCAAACAAATCGGACTTAAACTTCGGTCGTATCAAAATCCATCGTGTCCGTATCCGCATCCGTCGCTTCGGGTTCGCCCAGCAGTTTCAGCCACAAAAATCCGATTGTTCCCGCCGTCAGGGACGCGAGCAGAATTGCCATTTTCGATGCATTGATGACGCTCGATTGACCGGCGAAGGCGAGATTCGTGATAAAAATCGACATCGTAAAACCGATGCCGCCGAGGAGTCCCGCGCCGAAAACGTGCCGCCAGTTTAAATCGAGCGGCAACCGGCAGATGCCCGAACTAACGGCGATAAAGCTGACGAGCGTGATGCCGATGGGTTTGCCGAAAATTAATCCGCCCATAATGCCCAGACTGTTTGAAGTCGCCAGAGTGCTTGACCAATCCGCAGAGAGGACGATTCCCGTATTGCACAGCGCGAAAATCGGCAGAATGATGAAAGCGACGGGTTTATGCAAGACGTGTTCGAGCCGGTGCGAAGGCGATTCTTCGTCGTCCTCTTTCGCCGAAAACGGAATCGCAAACGCCAGCAGAACTCCGGCTATCGTCGCGTGAACGCCCGACTTTAACATCAGAAACCACACCAACGCGCCGCCGACCAGATATGGAACGAGCGATTTGACCAAAAAAAAACGATTGAGCGCGACGAGCGTTCCCCAGACTGCCAGCGCCGCGAAAAGATACGCGGCGGAAAGTTCCGCCGTGTAGAAAACAGCGATAATAATAATCGCGCCCAAATCGTCCATCACCGCCAGAGCCGTTAAAAAGATTTTTAAGGATGCCGGAACGCGGCTGCCCAAAAGGGCGAGAACGCCGAGCGCGAAAGCGATGTCAGTCGCCGTCGGAATCCCGATTCCGGCTTGCGCCGCAGTGCCGTTATTTAATAAAAAATGAATCGAAGCGGGAAGGCTGAGTCCGCCGATTGCCGCGAAAACTGGCAGCAGAGCACGTTTGAAGTTCGATAATTCGCCGTTGTAAAGCTCGCGTTCGAGTTCCAAGCCGATGAGCAGAAAGAAAATTGCCATCAGCGCGTCGTTGACCCAATGCTCGACGCTCAAGCCGCCGACATACATCTGCCACAAACTCAAATAATTTGCGCCGATTGGAGAATTGGTGATTATCAATGAAAGAACGGTGCAGACAACCAGTAAAATCCCGCCGGATTTCCCCGATTCGGTAAATTCCTTAAATGTTTTCGATAATTTTTTTTGAACGACGCTCATTTTTGTAAGTTTAACGTATCTCGATTATAAAAATTTCTAAAAAATAACGCACCCGTAATCTCCGTCGAAAGAGCGGTTGAATCTTGTGCGCGAAAAGGGGCGAAAAATTATTTTATCCGACGGCGGCAAATATTCAGACGGTTAAATTTTACCTTCCTTTCTGTTAGAACGGATTTCTCGCCCGTAACTATTAAATAACGCTTTGCCCGTGGAAAACATAGGCAAAAATACATAGGAAAAATAGGTATTTATACCGACGAGGCGGATGCCCGTTTTCGCCTATATTAGTTTTAGCTTTAGGAAAATAATCAAGGAATTTAACCGATGAAATTAAAATTTCTCCGCATTGCCGCCTTTATTACGCTTTCGTTATTTATTACGCTCTCCATATTTGCCGCGACATCGGGAAGAGAATTCGTCGGATACCGGCACAAAGGCGTTCTTTACGGTCAAACTTTGCCGAACGGAGTCAAGGATTTGGGCGGCGGCTTGCTGTCTGATGACGATTACGGCGTAACGCGATTTGCAAGAGGCAAAAAATATATGCTGTGGCTCGAAAAAATCGTCCGAAGAAACGCCAAAGGCGAGCCGAATTGGGAAGTCAAGGACGTTTTGATGTTCCCGAATCTGAAGAAAAATCAGGAGTTTTTGTTTTCCTACAGTTCAACCTGCAAGCGAAACGGCAGGGAAAATCTCGATTTAATCGTAATGGCTGAACTCGCGCCGAAAACTAAAAATTACAAAGTTCTCAAAGCGTGGCGGGCAAACGTCAAAAACGAAAAATTTGAAAAAATTTCCGTCAACGGAATTGTTTGTCAATACAAAGAATCTTAAAAGGCTGCGACATTTGCAGTCGCCGCAACCTGCAATCATCGCTGTTTTGAGACGCAAGTTACCTGCAAATATAATGCTCTGATTTCCGGAAATTTTTGCACTTAATTTTTATCAGTTCCGATATTGAAAAAACTGTTCGTGTCTTTTTTGGATGCCCGTAACAAACTGCCTTAGCTTCGCATTTTCTCCAAGCTCGCCAATATTTCAACCCGCACGCGATGTGATATAACAAAACTTAATATCGCGGCTTATATGAATTAAAATGACTCATTCTTAAATTATAAAGCGTTAAGTTCTGTTTTCCGCGACTAATCGCCTCGTGATTAATGAATATGGAGAATTTTCTAGGAACTGAGACCTTAATTATCGAGTTGCTGCTGATCGTGTCGCTCGTCGCGCTCGTCGTGCGCCGTCTGCGGATTCCTTACACCGTCGCGCTGGTCGTCGTCGGTTTGCTGATAACTTTCCAGCAGCCGCAAAAAATTTCTTTAACGCCGGAATTGATTTTATCGCTGTTTATTCCGCCGCTTGTTTTTGAAGCCGCGTTTCATCTGGAGTTCAAATCTCTGCGCGAAAATTGGCTGCCGATAGTCGGTTTGGCGATTCCGGGCGTTTTGCTGACGACCGCGATGGTCGGCGCGATTGTTTCGTGGGGCGTGGGAATTTCTTTGACGAGCGGACTGGTTTTCGGCGCGTTGATCGCGGCGACTGATCCGGTGGCGGTCGTCGCTTTGTTCAAAGCGTTGGGTGCGCCGAAACGGTTGACGACTTTGGTCGAAAGCGAAAGTCTTTTCAACGACGGAACGGCGATTGTGGTTTTCAAATTGATGCTCGTCATCGCTTTGTCGGCAACGGTTGGAAACACTGAAGACGCGCACGGCGGCGGCTCGTTTAATTTACTGACGGCGACGGTTGATTTCGTGCGCGTTTCGGCGGGCGGTTTGCTCGTCGGTGTCGGTTTGGGCTGGATTATCGCCCAAATAATCGCCCGCGTGGACGATTATTTAATCGAGACGATACTGACGACGGTTCTCGCTTTCGGAACTTATTTGGTCGCCGAACGGTTTCACGTTTCCGGGGTTTTGGCGGTCGTCGCGGCGGGCATTATCACGGGCAACGTCGGCTTGAAAGGAATGTCGCCGACGACGCGCATCGTGCTATTTAATTTCTGGGAAGTTCTCGCTTTCGTCGCCAATTCGCTCGTGTTTTTATTAATCGGCTTGGATGTCAACTTGCGCGAAATCGGCGCGAATATCTTCCCGATTGGCGTGGCGTTATTTGCCGTTCTGTTGAGCCGCGCGTTAGTCGTCTACGGCTTAACTTTCTTGACGAATCTGCGGACGGCGAACAAAGTTCCGCTCGGCTTTAGGCACGTTCTTTTCTGGGGCGGCTTGCGCGGCGCGATCAGTCTCGCGCTCGCCTTGAGTTTGCCCGCCGCGCTCGCCGAGCGCGAACTTCTTCTCGTGATGACGTTCGGCGTGGTTTTATTCACCTTGCTCGCGCAAGGGACGACGATGCAGCTTCTGATGCGGCGTTTGGGCATCGGACAGCCGGAAAAACTCGAACTCGAATACGAACGCCGTCACGGACGACTGCTCGCGGCGCAAGCCGCTCTGCGCCGCGTCAACGAAATGCACACGGGCAACACGCTGTCGCTGACGACGTGGGAGGAAATCGAACCCGAACTGCGAAAACAGGTTGCCCACGCGAATGCGGCGCAAACCGCGCTGCTCGAAGAACATCCCGATTTACAGACGGAAGAACGCGAAGACGCGATTCTCGAAGGCTTGCGGGCGCAGCGTGCCGCGCTCGCCCAGATGCTCAGCAGCGGTATGATTTCCGATGCGGTTTATGAAGAGTTGATTGAAGAAGTTGACGGGCGAATCTCACAGGCGCACCGCGCCGCCGTCGAAGGCGCGGAACCGCAGACAATTTAACTGCGGGCGGCAATGTATTTTTCCTGTTCGATGTCGCCGCCGCGCGTCCCCGTAGCGTCGTGAAACAGCACGACCGAATGCGGATAGGGCATATCAATTCCGGCTTCATCGAGCGCGTATTTAATGCCGGTCGCCACGCGGTCGGAAACTTTTAGGACGTTCGCCTGATTTGATTCGACCCAGAAATAAACCGTGAAATTGACCGACGACGGGGCGAGTTCCGAGACGTAAATCCACGGTCCGGGGTCGGGCATAACGCCTTCGGTTTTGTCCAGAACCTGCCTGATTGTTTCGCGCCCTTTTTCGATGTCGTCCAGATAACCGATGCCGACGACGAAGCGGACGCGCCGACGGTCGTAAGCGGTTTTGACCAGCACGGCGTTTGTATAAACGTCACCGTTCGGGATGACGGCGCGTTCGCCGTCGAAGGTTTTAATGCGCGTCGAGCGGACGTTGATTTCTTCGATTGTGCCTTCGAACTCGCGGAATTTTAACTGGTCGCCGACAACGAACGGTTTGCGCCACAAAATCAAAATTCCGGCGAAAAAGTTTTGCAGCACGTCTTTGAAAGCGAAGCCGACGGCGACCGACGTAATACCGAGACCGGCAACAAGGTCGCCCGGTTTGAACGCCGGAAAAACGACGACCGCCGCGACGAAAATACCGAGAATAATTATCAAAAGGGAAGCGAGACGACCGAGCAAGTCGGCGAGCGTTATGTCGAGCCGCGTTTTTTCTCCGGCGGTGTGAATGACGCGCTTGACGATGCGGGCGATAACGACAAACACGCCGACGACGAGAATGCCGAGAATGATATACGGAAGCTGCGCGAAAAATCCGTTGCCCAAATTGCGCAGCGTTTGCCAGATAATTCCCGGATCGAACGAGCGCGGCTGAATCGTCGGAGTCGGCGTTTGCAATAAAAATAAAAAATTCATAATTTAATTTTCCCGTGTTCACGCGGAAATGATTTTCGATTCGACGGAAACTTTATTTTCCCAATCGAGTTTCTTTAAGACCTTTTCAATATGTTCTTCAATCTGCGCCCAATCGTCTTTCGACGTGACGTTTTCACGCGCCGCGTCAATCGTCATTTGCAGATGGCGCGAGACTATTTCCAATCGTTCGGCGCGTTTTTCCGCTGACAGATTTTGCTGTTTGTTGTGCAAATCGTGTCCGTCTTTGATTCGCAAAGCGATTTGTTCGAGCGCGTGCAGACTCCGCAAAATAATGGCGACATTGTTGGTCGCGTTCTGGCGCGTCTGGTTAAATGCCAAATCTATCAAATCTTCAAACGACGGGCGTTTGGCGATGACTTGCAGGCGATTTCCGGCGAAACGAAAATGCGTCGGAAACGGATGCGCGGCGAGATGCGAGCAAATCGCCGCCAGATAATCAATCGAGATGACGGCGGTCGTCGTGTCGTTCACGCCGGGCGAGAGAGCCTTCATCACGATGTCCACGATTTGTCGGATGCCGAAGGCAACGTCCTGGTCAACGGTGCGAAAATTGTCAACCGAGTAAATCCGGTTGAGCTTTTCGGTCGTCGCTTTGTCAACTTTCAAATCGGCGTTTCGCGCCGCGCCCGACGCAGACGCGAGCGGCGCGCCGGCGATGACGAATTCGCCGACGCCGTGTTCCATTTTGACGACGACTTCACGCTTTTTCGTAAAATCGAGCAAGGCTTCGATGTCAATGTTTTGAATGTAGCCGGTTTGCGTCGAGCGAATCGTTTGCCAATCTGCTTCAGTCGAAAATTTTTGCAGACTTTCTAATTCTTCATCCGGCGCGTTTTCGCCCAAGCGATGCGGGAAAAGCACGTCAACGACAGCGATTGTTTCCTCGAAAACGTCCGCGATAATCGTCGAAGCCTGAATCGAAACGGCGATGTGATGGATAAAATAAATCAGAAATCCGATGCCGACGAGCGCGAGCAGAACGCCCGTGATAACGGCGATTGACGGCACAAAAACCTGATCGTCGTCGCCGCCGCGAATCGTCCGCAGAACGACGATGCAGTAAGTGAAAATTCCGACAAAAACGCCCAACACGACTTGATTTATCTGGTCGCGCATAAAGTTTCGCAAAATGCGCGGCGTGTATTGCGTCGAAGTCAGACTCAAGGCGACGATAACGATTGAAAAAACGATTCCGGCGATGGTTATCATCGAGCCGGCAACCGCCGAAAGCATATCGCGCGAACCGGCAGGCTCGACCCCGAACAGACGCGGATAACCGTTAATCCAATTGCCGCCGAAATTTTTGTCGAGTTCGACCAATCCGAGCGCGAGAATAATGCTGCCCGCGACAATTAAACCGGGCAAAAACCACAAACTCGAATTCAAATCAAGCCACAGTTTTTTCAATTTGTTCATAATGATTCGCCGTCTTGTCCGCAAAGAACCATTAAAAATCGGACGGGCTAATTTTCTTATATTTTCTCGACTGATTATAAACCGCTCGCCGGAAATTTCGCCGACAGATTTTTAATTTCCTCGCGCAGAGCGGAGATTTCCGTTTTTAAAGCCAAAACGTCTTCCGCGCCGACGATTTCCGAATCTTTATCTTCGGCATCGCGCCCGACGAAAAATGTCGCCAAAGTTGCCGTGACATAGCCGAAAACCGCGAAACCGTAGAGCGCGATGATAAAACACAACACGCGACCTTCGAGCGTTTGCGGAAAATACTCCGAGCCGACCGACGTTAAAAGCATCGCCGTCCACCAG
>JAJAZE010000449.1 GCA_026785925.1 Pyrinomonadaceae bacterium | reverse complement strand
TTCGGTCGAATTGCTCGTCGGGTTGTGGATTCTGTTCAGTATCTTTCCGCGCGAAATCATCTTGATTGCGTGGATTCCGATTAACCTGACCTTGACGATTTTTAACTGGACGGAACTCATCGGGCATCTGCCGATTTACGGCACACTCGCCGTTTTATTAGTGTGGTCGCCGGGACGCGAGAATCTCGCGCTCTGGCTGAACGGACTGCGGAGCGGACCACTGGCAATTCTTGAAAAAGAACGGCAGTAAATTTCAAAATAAATCAAAAAAAGGAGGTTCAAATAAATGTTTAGAAAAGTGAGTTTGGTTTGCGGATTATTATTTTTGTTGATTGGAACGGGATTCATCGCCGATTCCGTTTATTCAACGGTTTCGGCACAGACCGACGAAGTAAAAGCGGTCACGGATGTATTGACCAGAGAAGCGCAGGCGGTCGAAAAAGGCGATTTAACCGCTCTCGATAAAATCTGGGCGAACACCGAAGAAGTGACGGTTTTTGAAAGCGGACACGCCAATTACGGCTGGACGGATTACCGCAACTCGCATCTCGCGCCGGAACTCAAAGAATTCAAAAACACGAAATACGTCTTTTCCGATCTGAAAGTAAAAGTTGACGGCAAAACGGCGTGGACGACTTTTAAATACACGCTCGCCGCCGAGATGGGAGCGCGAAAAATAGAAAGCGGCGGACTCGGCTCGGCACGGCGATTTTAGAAAAACGTGACGGACGCTGGCAAATCGTGCATTGGCATTCGAGCGTGCCGCGCCGCCCGACTCCTTCGCCGACACCAAAAAGCAAATCGTAAAATCATTCAATTATAGAGGAAACACAAACGATGCTAACCGCCGGAGTTTTAGCCAAACAAACAGACGTTCCGCTTTTTACCGTTCGTCATTACACGCGAATCGGTTTGCTGAAACCCAAACGCAATCTGCATAACGGCTATAAAATCTATCAGCCTTCGGACGAAACGCGCCTGCGTTTTGTCGTCGCGGCGAAAGCGTTAGGTTTTACGCTGCACGAAATCTCGGACATTCTCGGCGAAGCGAAAGAAGGCAATTCGCCGTGTCCGATGGTTCGGGAGATCATCGAACGGCGCATCGAAGAGAATCGCCGCAAAATAAAAGAAATGCAAAAACTCCAGCGCAAAATGGAGAACGCCCTTCAAGATTGGAAGCAAATGAAAAATTCGATGCCCGACGGCAAGTCGGTTTGTCATTTAATCGAGTCGGTCGGTGAGATTGCAAAATAACGCTTGACCTGACCTTTGCCGACAGGTTGTAGAATAATTTCTATCGTTAACATTTGATGATCAAAAGGGATAAAATTATGACGGAAAAACAAGCCATCGAAACCGAAAAATACATTGACCCAATTTGCGGAATGACCGTTTCGCCCGGCGCGGCGGGCGGCGAATTAGAGTTTAAAGGAAGAAAATATTATTTCTGCTCGAAAGGCTGTCTGGAAACTTTCAAACGGCAGAAGGAAATCGCGGATGCGCCGGTTGCTCAAACGGACAAACTGCATTCGCCCGAAGAAATGAGCGAAGATAAAAGCGGCGCGGAGATTGACCCGATTTGCGGGATGACGGTCAATCCGGCAACCGCCGCCGGAAGTTTCAGACACGCGGGGAAAACTTATTATTTCTGCTCGGCAGGCTGTCTGCAAAAATTCATCGCGCAGTCGCAAGGCACACCGGCGAGCGGGTTTGTCGGAATCGGACGCGCTAAAAAAGAAACTGTGCAACACGGCGAAATGACGGCAACGCCGCGCGGTGAATTCGTTGACCCGGTTTGCGGAATGTCGGTTGCGCCCGAAACAGCCGCCGGAAAATATGATTACCAAGGTGAAACCTATTATTTTTGTTCGACCGGCTGTTTGAATAAATTCAAGCAAAATCCAGCGAGCTTTCTCGAAAATAAAAAAGAGGAAAAGGTTTCGGCGGCGAGTGAAGGCGTTGAATACACTTGCCCGATGCACCCGGAAATCGTGCAAATTGGTCCGGGAAGTTGTCCGAAATGCGGGATGGCACTTGAGCCAATGGTCTTGACTTTGGACGACGCGCCCGACCCGGAATACGTTGATATGAAACGGCGGTTTTGGATTTCCGCCGTTTTGACGATTCCGGTTTTTGCGCTGGCAATGGCAGAAATGCTGCCGAATTTTCACGCGCTCGTTTCACCGCGAATTTCGCTTTGGATTCAATTCGTTTTGGCAACGCCGGTTGTCTTGTGGGGCGGATTTCCGTTTTTCGTGCGCGGCTGGCAGTCAATCGGCAACCGCAGTCCGAATATGTTCACGCTGATCGCCATCGGCACGGGCGCGGCTTATTTTTTCAGTCTTTTCGCGTTGTTTCTGCCCGATTTATTTCCCGCTTCGATGCGGAATGAACATACCGGATTGATCGCGGCTTATTTTGAAGCGGCGGCGGTGATTACGACGCTCGTTCTGCTCGGACAGGTTCTTGAACTTCGCGCCAGAAGCCAAACTTCGAGTGCGATTAGAGAACTTTTAGGTCTTGCTCCCGAAACGGCAATCGTTGTTTTCGACGACGGCACGGAAACGGAAATCGCGCTCAAAGACGTGCAAATCGGCGCGAGTTTAAGAGTCAAGGCAAACGAAAAAATTCCGACCGACGGCGTGATTACGACGGGCGAAACTTCGGTTGACGAATCAATGGTGACGGGCGAATCAATTCCGGTTGAAAAAACGGCGGGTGATACGGTTATCGGCGGCACAATTAACGGCAGGCGTTCCTTTGTAATGAAGGCTGAAAAAGTCGGCAGCGATACGCTGCTGGCGCAAATCGTGAGAATGGTCGGCGAAGCGCAGCGTTCACGCGCTCCGATTCAAAGGTTAGCGGACATTGTTTCAGGCTATTTTGTTCCGGCGGTGATTGTCGTGGCGATTGTCGCGTTTGTCGTCTGGCTCGTTTTCGGCAGTTTCGCCTACGCGCTGGTCGCGGCGGTTTCGGTTTTGATTATCGCTTGCCCGTGCGCTTTGGGACTTGCAACGCCGATGTCAATTATGGTCGGCACAGGTCACGGTGCGCGGCACGGCGTTCTGGTGAAAAAGGCGGAAGCCCTGGAGATTTTGGAAAAAGTTAATTCGATTGTCGTTGACAAAACGGGGACTTTAACCGAAGGCAAGCCGCGCTTGCAAACGGTGATTTCGTTAAACGGTTTCGCTGAAAAGGAAATCTTAAAACTCGCCGCCAGCCTCGAAAAGTCGAGCGAACATCCGCTTGCCGAAGCAATTATCAGAGGCGCGGAAGAACAAAACGTCCGATTGGCGAAAGTAGAAAATTTTGAATCGGTGACGGGCAAAGGCATCGTCGGCACAATTGACGGCGTGAAAATCCTGCTCGGCAACAGCAAATTGATGACGGACAACGGCATTGATTTTTCGGCGGACGGCACAAAAGCTGACGAACTACGCACAGAAGGACAAACCGTGATGCTTGTCGCCGTAGATGGAAAACCTGCCGGGCTGGTCGGCGTGGCTGATACGATTAAAGAATCCGCCAAAGCCGCGATTGATGAACTGCACCGGCAGAAAATCGAAGTCGTAATGATGACGGGCGACAATGCGAAAACGGCGGAAGCCGTCGCCAAGAAACTCGGCATTGATAAAGTTTTCGCCGACGTTCTACCCGAACAAAAAGCGGAAAAAATTAAAGAATTGCAGGCGCAGGGCAAAATCGTGGCGATGGCTGGCGATGGCGTAAATGATGCACCGGCACTCGCTCAAGCGCAAGTCGGAATCGCAATGGGAACAGGCACGGATGTGGCAATGGAATCCGCCGACATTACCTTGCTCAAAGGCGATCTGCGCGGCATTTTGCGGGCGAAAAAGTTGAGCGAAGCGACAATGAAAAACATTCGTCAAAATCTGTTCTTCGCGTTTATCTACAACTTAGTCGGCGTTCCGATTGCCGCCGGAGTTTTGTATCCGATTTTCGGACTTCTTCTCAGCCCGATGATTGCGAGCGCGGCAATGACTTTCAGTTCTGTTTCGGTTATCTTGAACGCATTGCGATTAAGAAATCTAAAATTATAATCGGAGAAAATTATGAAACGTAGAATTGAAAACTTGTAAGTAACCGGACAGAATTATTTGATAGGTGAATCATTGCAGAAACACGCACCAAGTAAGTGTGTCTTCCGCGCCCTACTTCGTGCGTGTTTCTGCATTTATAAAACTATTCTGTCCGATTACTTATTATTTAATTCTGTCTGAAATTTATAGGTGTAATCGATGTTTTCGCCATTAATCGTTTGACAATTTTCTTGGGAAACGATTAGATTTTTAGTTGCGGGAAATTGTTCACAAGTCCATTTAAGAAAATGCAACGCATTTTTCAAATCATCAAAAAGAAAAAAAACTGCGCCGAATAAGCGTGGTATTTCTGGCTTTGGTCGTAATTGAACTTTTTTCCCACGCGCAGAGCGGCAAAAAAACTTTTGCCGCTGAACTTTCTTCAACGGTTGTGGGAATAACGATTTCAAATGAAAGCAAAGACAAGCGGACCGAAACGGCAGTTACGATTCCCGATAATCACCGCCAAGACCCGGAGCAAACACCCTGTAACGACGAAACTTCACATCACGATATAATAATTTCCAATTTCTCTCATCCGTTAAAAAAAGCATTTTTCCGTAGTGAGCGGATCGCTTTCAATTTTGGCGAACCCATCTATAATTCGCTTCCGCCGCCGTATCTTCCGCCAAAAAATTTCTAGTCATAAATCTTTTCATAAATCACGGTTTTAGCTTTGGCTTATTTAAGCAAAAGTGTCTGCCGACTCTTATTATTACATACTCGCACTTTTCCGTTTTACGGCGGAAAGAGGCGTTTTGAAGCAAATATTTGACTAGCAATAAAAAAAATGTTTTTAAAAACTCAGGCGCGTCTCCTGTGCGCCGCCGTTTGCCTGTTCGTATTCGGTGCGACGGCAATCCGGGCGCAGGACGCGGCACTTTTAGCGAAGAATGAAACCATCGGCGAGAGAATAGAAGCGAGTGCGACAAAACCGATACTCGTTTCCGTTTTGCCCAAATATTATGACCCACAAGACGGCATATCAATCAATGAACTGATTAAACGCGCTCTCGAATCGAATCAGGATTTGGCGGCGGCGCGGCTCGAAATTGAAAAGGCGCGGGCGCGGCTCAATCAAGCCAGACTTCGACCGAATCCGACGCTCGAATTCGAGCAGTCGTCGGGCGCGGTTCTCGGCTCGCCGGGCGGCGGACAATTTACCGTCGGCGCGTCGCTTCCCGTTGAGCTTTACGGGCGGCGCGAGGCGCGTATTAATGTTGCAAACATCGAAATCGAAGCAAGCGAGGCGGAAGTCCGCAACCGCGAGCGAGTTTTAGCGGGAAATATCCTGACCAATTACGCCGAAGCTCTCGCGGCTCTGCGTGAACTCGACGCGACCGAACGACTGCTCGAACTCGATTTGCAGACGACAAAGTTTGTCCAGATTCGCGTCAACGAAGGCGAAACGCCGCCGCTCGAACTCAATCTTTTGCAGGCGGAAGTCGAACGCCTGCGCTCACGTCGGCAGCTTGCCGAAGGACGGCTCGACTCGGCTCTAACCCAATTAAAAATGCTCGCCGGACTTTCCTTCGATGAACCGCTGCGCCTTCGTGAACAACTGACTTCAGCGATTCTGCCCGCCTTGCCGCCGACGCGCGAAGAATCCGTCGCCGTTGCCCTGCGGACTCGTCCCGATATTCTTTTGGCAAACATCGAAGAACAATTCGCCACCGCCGGGCTAAGATTAGTCAGAGCAACCAGCCGCCCCGATTTGACCGCTTACACGCGCTTCACGCAGGGACGATTGGGTTTTGATAATGACGCGCAAGGGCGTTACCAGAGCCGCAACAGCAGTTTGACCTTCGGCGTGGCAATCGGGCTGCCCGTTTTCAACAAAAATCAGGGCGCGAAAGCGGCGGCGGAAATCGCCGTCCGGCAGGCGCGGGCGCGGCGCGAGTTTGCCGAGCGAGTCGTACGCGGAGAAATTCTGGCGGCGTATCAACGCTTTGAAGCGGCGAACCGAGCCGTCAATACGCTTGAAAACGCCGCCTTGCCGCGCTCCGTTCAGAATGTGGAAACTTTCCGTAAAGTTTATGAACTCGGCGAAATAAAAATCACCGATTTGATTGCCGAACAACGTCGGTTGCTCGATGCGACACGCGATTTGACCGAGGCTTTAACGGCGCGTTACCGCGCTCAGATTGATTTAAACATCGCGCTCGGCGCGGGCGGGCTTTTGACGGAAACTAAATGAGGTATTTGTGATGAGTGAAAAAATAAAACAGGAAATTGAAATGAAAGAAGAGAAAACGATAAATGAATCGGGAAACGTCGTCGAAAAAAAGATTATAACAACGGAAGAAGTAGAATCAGATTCGCCCGCCTCAAAGCCGCAACAAAAGTTCGCGTGGATTTTAACAATTGCCGTTATCGCGCTCGTTGCCATCATCGGCATCGCCTGGATTGCCGCTAAAAGATCGGCGACGACGGTCGAGGTTAAAACAGGCGAAACCGACGAGAAAAAAGAAGCAGACAAAACCATGCGGCAAGTTAAACTCGAACCGGATTTGCTGACATCGGCGAATATCGAAACCGAAGGCGTTACGCAGCGTCCGGCAATCGCCAAACTTTACGTTACCGGAACGGTCGAACTCAACCCCGAAAAAACGGAAATGGCAACGCCGCTGGTCGGCGGCAGAATCGAAAACGTCTTTTACGGCGTGGGCAATTATGTCAACCGAGGCGCGATTCTTGCCGTCATTTCCAGCCCGCAACTCGCTCAACTGCACGGCAAAATGCACGAAGCCAAAACGCGCTACGAACTCGCGCAGAGAAATCTGGCGCGGGTGCAAAAGTCGGAAAACCGCGTTTCCATTTTGCAGGCGAAAGCCAAACTCGACGAGTCGGAAGCAACTTTGAAAAGAACCAAACGGCTCATTGAACTCGGCGCGGGCGCGGGCAAAGATTTGGTTTCCGCCGAAACGAATTTCAAAACC
>JAJAZE010000448.1 GCA_026785925.1 Pyrinomonadaceae bacterium | reverse complement strand
CCAAACCCGCGCGATAAATTAATCGAAAGCCTCAACCGCTTAAGCCAAAATGAAAATCTGGATATTGCCGAAGAATTGTTTGGCAGTCCACTCTCGCCGCTTGCCTAGAAATTCATCCTTAACTTTTTATTGAGGCATTACAGATTTGCGCTAATCAATTATTCGCAAAGGCATATTCAATGTTTTTTTCTCGCTCATCTCGACGATTTTCAGAACCGGCGGAAACCTTCTTTTTTCGCGTCCCGTCTGCGCGACTTCGACTATATCGTAAGCCTGTAAAATTAAATCTTCGACTCCGCCGGATTTTATTTTTTCCAAATCGGCTTCGATTATCTTCGTCTCGCCCGCTGTCCGCCGGAAAATCGTAATTTTTTTTGCGTCGGCGTTTTTGACGATTCCGCCTGCGCTTGCCACCGCGCGGCTCAGAGTGATTTGCGAGCGGGCGGAAATTTGTTTCGGATTGGCGACACCGCCGATAATATAAATGGATTCGGCTTCCAAAACCGTCACAATGTCGCCGCTTAAAATCTGCGGATTAGAATCTTTTTTGCCGCTCAACAAGTCGCTTATTCGCACATTGATATAATTCGAGCCGTCATCCTGCCGCGCCGTGACAAACTTTTCACGACTTTCTCCGTCACCAGCGAGCGTGTCTGATTTTTCTTTTGAGGGCTGCTGACAGCTCAGGTTTTTTTGTCGGAATATTTGTATTTGCCCGCTGGCTGTTTCGGTCAGTCCGCCGGCGACAATAATCAATTCGTTTAAGAAAAACGAGCGTTTTATTTGAAATCGCTGCGGCATTTTGACCGCGCCGTAAAGTATGGCAAGCGGACGATTCGAGCGGTCGAGAATCTTCACCACGACTTTCGGCTCGCGCAGAATTTTTTCGTAGGCTTTGATTATGTCCTGAGCAATTTCCTCTTCGCTCCGGCAGATCGCATAAATCGGGTTTTCGGCGGCATCCACACCATCCAGGAAACCTTCGGGATTGATAGTTCCGCGCCAATCGTATTCGACGCTGCCGATTACATCAACATCAATCAAATCGCCGGAGTGAACCAAATTTGCGCCGATTTCCGTTGTTTTGATGGAAATATCGGCGGCAATCGTCTCAGGAGTCGGGGTCGGAGTTTGAGCTAAAATCGAACTTTGCAGGAAAGCGATGCAGAGCAGAGTGATGGCGAAAGGATAAAACTTACGACTTTTCATTGCATCAAATAATATTCACAGCGAGTTACAAAAAGATGACTTCGGCAAAGTTTTTGCCCATCAACAGTGAAGTGTTTTGATGGGCAAATCTTAATAATTTATTCTTCGTCGTAATCTTTATAAAATTTTCAAGCTGCCGTCATCTTTCAAGTTGATTCCTGTTTCTTGGGTTTGCGGCTCGGTTTGTTGCTCACCGTTCCGGGAACGGCGAAACCTTTGAACTCCCAATTGCAATTGTCGCACAACAGATTGTAGCGAAATAAAATTTTTAAGAGGAACGGCGTAGGACGATAGCCGCGCCTGATTCGGGAACTGCTGCACTTTGGACATTTCTGACTAATCATTATTTAAACGCTTATTAATTCCTCTGGTAATTTCTTTCTCCGCCGAAAGTCCGCGCAGTGATTCGATTTCTGCATTAATTTTTCCGGCAATCGCCGCCCGTTCCTCAGTTTTCACATCTTCACGAGCGAGAAAAAATAACGCATCTCGATAGAGACTAACGGCGCGTTTATGGTTGCCTTTAAATGCCGCCCGTTCAGCTTGCTCGATCCAGTGCGAAACCCTGATCGAAGCAATAAAACTTTTCAATGCCGATTCCGATTCGGTTAGCTGCGGTTCGTCCGGGTAAAGCCGCAGGGCGGAATTCAATACGGTTAAAGCCTCTTGCGCCGTATTCAATTTTTTAGAAATTGTAACATAATTTTTAGCTTTTTGCGTCAGTGCGCGCGATTCGATTGCCGCCCACGAAAGTAAATGATAACGATGCAGTTCGCCGACAATTTCCCTTCCGCGTCGCAATCCTGCCAGACGCGGCGAACCGACTCCGACCGTTTCCATCTGCTTTTTCGCCATTGAGAGGTATTGGCTGCAAATTTCAAAAACCTCTAAATGCTCGCTCGAAATTTTCGGCAAACTTCTGGCGGATTCGCTCTTCTTTTGAATATTTTTGATCAACGCCGCGTTTTTTTCTAAAGAAAGTTTGTTATCTTCGGCGGCAATTCTCGGCTGTATCGGAAAACTCCTTAAATTATAATCGAGTCTTCGTACCGCAGTTAAATAACGGGTTCTGGATTTTCTGAGAACGATTTCCCGTAAAACCACCGCGCCGCCCAGCACACAACTTGCGCTGATGCCGGCAATTATCAACGGCGAGTCGTCATTGCCTTCGTGAAAAATTCCCCAGACGATAAAGAATAAAGCAATTGTGGCAGATGTCGCCAAAACGTAGTAACCCGATGCCGGAAGCAAAATCGGACGGCGAAACGGCACGGGTGAACGCTCATATCTTTCCTGTGAAAATCTTTGCATTGAATATTCGCCGTCGGGTCTATACTTCAAACTTCGCCTCCTGAAATGATAATTTAAGTGTTTGGGCAAGCCTTCAATCGAAGGTGGTAACGTATTTCATAGTGAAATTTTCCGTCACGGATGTCAATAGTAAAGATTTACAGGTGACACTTCGGACTTTCTGGTGTAATTTTTCAATTGTAATGGAAAGCAAGAAAAAGAAAAAAGACGAACGTCCGGTTTTCGATTCAATCCGCAAACCGATTGCGCCGCCGAGTCGGAAATTCGGTAAACCGAAACCGGAAGAGAAAGCTAATCCGGCACGCCGCAAAACTAAACACAAAAGAGAAGAAAATTTGCAGGATTAAGATGAGTTTTTTCAAAAACTTTTACCGAAAAATCGTTGCGCCGAGCGTTTGGGCGAGACCGGAAATGCCGATAGTTTTTCGCGCCGAAATTATGCCCGGCAAAAGCCGCGAAGAAAGAACTTTTCGGGTCAAAGACGTGATGAGAAACGGACGCATTACATTACACGGCTTCGTCGGCGAACATCGCAAAACTGAATTTGAAGCAGTGAATTTCCAGCGGAACCAGGTGAAATAAAAGGTGAGAGGTCGTCTGTAATAAATTTCGATGTTATCACAGACGGCTTCTTACCTTTTACCTTCTTCTTTTTGCTAGGGCGAACGCATTAAAATTCTTGGTCAGCTAATTATATTCAAAGCCAAGTAAAACAAAGGATTTTGACAAGTTTTTCGCTACAAAGAGTAAAGAATTGAAAAAAAATTGTTGAAAAATACAGAAATTCCGTTATTTTTCAGCAGTTAAATTATTACAAACATT
>JAJAZE010000447.1 GCA_026785925.1 Pyrinomonadaceae bacterium | reverse complement strand
GTGCGGCACATCGGACTAAATCTGCTCAAGCAGGAAAAAACTTGCAAAATGGGACTCAAGGGCAAAAGACTGAAAGCCGGTTGGGATGAGAGCTATTTGCTCAAGGTTCTCAAAATTTAAGATGCGTTAGCCCTGAACAACCGGTTCGTAAAAACTCGAAAGACGCGGCAAAAGGTTTGCTGAAAACCAAGCCGCCAAAGGCGAAACGGCTGGCTGAATACAAATACGAGAAGCCGGTTCAACTGACTTTGTTTGAGCTGTTGATGTCGAGCGAAAGGCATTATTCCAATACGGAGAGCAGAAAAAAGCCGGAGAGATATTGTTTCAGGAATTTTCCTGTAAGAATTTCGCCTACTACCTAAAGAGCGAAACTATTGAAAGAGGGTGTTAAATAAGCAGTTTCAACAATGGCTCATTTGCACAAATTATTTAATTCTCTAAAGTTGATTGCTTGCGTTTGAAATTTAATGTTTTTTGACACCTATTCGCTTAAGTGTTGATAGAAGCCATCTCAAAAATAGTTTGGTAAAATTCACGCATGGCAAGACGTGAAGAATTAACCGATGAACAATGGACTTTGATTGAACTGTTATTTGATAAACCGTCGGTTGTGACGACTCGCGCCCAACGCGCGCCGCGCTGAACGCGAAGTAATGAACGGCGTGCTTTGGATCTTGCGCTCAGGCGCACGGTGGGCGGATTTGCCCGAACGATTTCCGCCATACCAAACCTGCCATCGCCGTTTCCAGCAATGGGTCAAAGACGGCAGACTGCGGAAAATATTGGAAATGTTAGCCCAAGATTTGCTTGAGCGCGGGAAACTAGATTTATCAGAAACTTTCATTGACGGAATCTTTGTTTCGGCTAAAAAAAGGGGTTCAAAGTCGGAAAGACCAAGCGGGGGCAAAGGCATGAAACTCATGGCAGTGGCAGATGGCTTTGGTCTTCCTCTCGCCATTCTCACGGAATCTGCTTCGCCCCACGAAGTCAAATTGGTCAAGCGCACCATCTGCGAACGATTCACCGACGAGCGACCGAAAAAGATGATTGGCGACAAAGCCTACGATTTGGACCCGTTGGATCAAGAGTTGAAAAAAAACTTGAGATTGAGCTTATTTCGCCGCATAAAGCCAATCGCAAACGCGCCAAAACGCAGGACGACAGAGCCTTGCGTCGCTACAAACGGCGTTGGAACATTGAACGGCTCTTTGCGTGGCTGCAAAACTTTCGGCGAATAATTGTGCGTTACGAATATCATTCGGATAACTATTTGGGCTTTGTTTTACTGGGCTGTATGCTCATTTTGTTGAGAAACTATTTTTGAGATAGCTTCTGAATATCAGAAAAAGTCGGGTTGCGTCAGATAACAAATCTAAAACTAACCCTAGACATAAATCGGACACCGTATCTACCGATAATCCGTCTTACAGCACAACAACAACTGACACTTTGACCCGAATAATACCTCATAAAATTATGACTATGAGAAATGCAACAGTCGGGACAAACGTCGAATTAAATCCTTTTTTAGACCTCCAACATTGTTTTCTTGAATCGAAAATCAAGGTTCTCCAGCAACTTGCCTGCGGAAGCTATGCTGAAATATTTAAAGGCTGCCTTTAAATCGATGACAAGGCACAGACAGTCGCAATCAAAGCATTAAACCTGCAACTACAGGGTCCGCTTGACTCGGACTTAGAAAAAACACTGACAGATAACATTTGCTTTGAAGCTGATGTTCTGCGCCAAATCCAGCATCCCAATGTACCCCGTTACTTCTCATCGGGCTGGAGCCGCGACAACCGCGGCAGCGACTTTTATTACATCATACAGGAACTGGTAGAAGGCGAGACGCTTGCTCGCCTATGCCGTTACCAACCGCTAAGCGTAGAAAAAGTATTATTATTCACCAATCAATTGTCTGGAGTTCTTGATTATATTCATTGGCTCAAGATTATTCACCGGGATATTAAACCTAATAACATCATCGTTTCGCCTGATAGTTCTTTGGTTAAATTAATTGACTTCGGAACAGCCCGCGACCTGGCTCACTCTGCCGATTTGATTACACAGGTCGGAACGGAAACCTATTCGACGCCCGAACGCCTTTCAATGACCGAAGGCTCAGTTCTTTCTCCGGCAACCGACGTTTACGCGCTGGCACAGAATGTATATTTCATGCTCAGGTTAATTTGTTACAAAAGGCAAAAATGTTTCATAGCTTTTTTGATAAACTCCTGATTTTATTATGGTTTAGCTCTGTTTTTTATTCCCGAAAATTAGAGTTTTAAAACGTCAGTAAAACGGAAACAAAAAATCAAGATAAAGGCAATGAATATAAGTAATTGGTGAAATTGCCATGAAACATTTTTACCCTTTGGAGACTTTTAGCCCAGCAGAAGCAGACACTATATTTATCTAATAAACTCACACGACTTGAGAAAGAAGTACCAATCGCGCTCAGGAAGATAATTGCCGCGTCCTTTAATTTATTTATTAAACTTGTCAATCGCTTGCCTCCAAGTTAGATTTAAGTGCGTTCCGCCCGAAAATTTGATTTCTCTTTGGCTGGTTAAAATTTGTGATTGGTTTATCGAAGAAATTGTTACTGTGTTTTTGTCTTTGTCTGGGAGTTACCACGGCAACGGCGCAGTATCGGATTGACCATTGGACGGCGGACGACGGGCTGCCGCAGAATTCGGTTTACGGGATAGTTCAAACCCAGGATGGTTATCTGTGGCTGGCGACGCTTGACGGTTTGGCGCGGTTTGACGGGGCGCGGTTTACCATCTTCAACAAAAGCAATTCTCCGGGCATCGTCAATAATCGTTTTACCAGTTTGTTTGAAACAGCGGGCGGCGATTTGTGGGCGGGAACCGAAGAAAGCGGCGCGGCGCGTTTTCACGGCGGGCGGTTTGAACATTTCGGCGCTGACGCGGGCGCTCCGCGTCAAGTGAGTTGGATTGAAGCGGATGCAGAGAACGGCAGAGTTGTGATTCACGGCGATAATCGTGCATTTCATTTTTCTGACGGGAAATTTTCGCCGGTTGATGCGGGGTCGAATTTTTCGCAAGCGGAGCGAATTTCTCACATCCCGAACAGGAAAATATTTTGCGCCTTTAATTCCAAAATATTTCCCGACTGTTTTATTGACGGGCGTTGGCAGAGTTTTTCGCTCGCCGCCGACTTGCCGCAGGAAAATATCTTATTAGCAGGACAGCAGGTGAACTTCGTATGGGGAGCGCAGGAGGCGAACGGAATCGTCTGGCTGATAACCGCCGACGGGCGACTTGCGCGGGCGGAAAACGGGCGAATCACGCGCTTTTTTGACGAGCGCGACGGCTTGCCCGAATTTCCATTGTGTTTTATGACCGGCTCGCGGCTCGGTCTCGTTGCCAAAGACGCGGACGGCTCGCTGTGGATAGTTGATTTGCCTTCGATGCAAAAGGAATTGCTGCTCAAAAAAGCCGCCGTTCCGCCGCCGCTCGAAAAGGCGGAGATTTCATCAACTTATCAGGATAATGAAGGCAATCTCTGGTTCGGAACGGGACGCGACGGTTTGTTTCGAGTCAGAAAACAAACTATCACCGCTTATTCCGAGGCGGACGGAATCGCGGATAAAAACGTCTATCCGATTTACCAAGACCGCGCCGGGACGATTTGGATTGGAACGACGAGCGGACTTTTCAAATATGAAAACGAAACTTTTACTTCGGTCAAATCCACCGATAATTTTCAGGTCAACGCCATCGGCGAAGATGCTGCCGGGCGCATTCTCATCAGCAATTACGGCGCGTTATACGTTTAGGAAAACAATAGGTTCGTGCCGTTCGAGCGCGGAAAAATTCCCGGTGACGGTTACATTTATGCGATTCACGCCGACCGCGAAAACGCGCTCTGGATCGGCGGCAGCAGTGGGTTAAGACGTTTCAAAGACGGAGTTCTGACCGGTTTTACAACTGCCGACGGACTTGCCGGAAACGACGTGAAAGTCATCATCGAAGCGCGGGCGGGCGGGCTGTGGATTGGAACTTACGACGGTTTGACGCGGCTGCAAAACGGGCAATTGACAAGCTGGCGGGAAACGGACGGCTTGCCGAGCCGCACCGTGCGCGCGCTTTATGAAGACGCGGACGGAACGCTCTGGATCGGCAGTTACGACGGCGGGCTTGCCAGATTCAAGGACGGAAAATTCACCCGCTACACGACGAAAACGGCATTGCCGAACGACGGCGCGTTTCAGATTTTAGAGGACGACAACCGCAATTTTTGGATTTCCTCGAATCGCGGAATTTATCGCGTCAAAAAGGACGAGCTAAACGATTTCGCCGACGGGCGACGGGCGACGGTGACGGCGATTGCCTACGGCAAATCCGACGGAATGCTCAACGCCGAGTGCAACGGCGGACGTTCGCCCGCCGGAATCCGCACGCGCGACGGGCGGCTCTGGTTTCCGACGCAGGACGGCGTGGCAGTGATTGACCCGCGCGAAATCAAGGCTAATTCGCAGCCGCCGCCGGTCGTCATCGAAACGGTCAAAATTGATAATGAATTGTCAGAACCGCCTGCGGTAGCGGGCGGTTTAAGCCGGGGAAGTCGCGCCTTAAATTCAAACGAGTCGCAAACAGACGTTCAACCGTCCGCTACCGCAGACGGTTCTGACATTACAATCGAGCCGTCGCAGCAAAATTTTGAGATTGGTTACACCGCGCTGTCGTTTATCAATTCGGAAAATCTGCAATTCAAATACAAACTCGAAGGACTCGACGACGATTGGATTGATGCCGGAACGAGGCGTTTAGCTTATTTTTCGCACGTCCCGCCGGGCGGATACACTTTCCGAGTGATTGCCGCCAACAGCGACGGCGTTTGGAACGAACAGGGCGCGACGCTCAAGATCGTCGTGCTGCCGCCGTTTTACCGCACCTGGTGGTTTATAACGCTGGCGGCAATCGGCATCGGCATATTAGCTTATTTGCTTTTCCGGCGTCGCGTCGCGCAAATCAATTTAAAACACGCCGCCGAACTCGCTTTTTCGCGCCGCCTGATTGACTCGCAGGAACAGGAACGCAAACGCCTCGCGGCGGAATTACACGACGGTCTCGGGCAAAATTTGGTCGTCATAAAAAATCGCGCGCTGCTCGGCATGAGAAAAGGCGACGACAAAGAGCGCGTGATGAAAGAGTTCGACAATATTTCCGAATCGGCAACGCTGGCAATTGAAGAAGTGCGCGAAATTACCAACAATCTGCGCCCGCATCTGCTCGACCGCCTGGGTTTGACGCGCAGCATCAACGCGATGCTCAAAAAGGTTTCGGGCGTGATCGAGATTGAAAGCGAGATAGATTCGATTGATAATATATTCTCTGATGCCCAGGAAATCAGCGTTTATCGAATCGTGCAGGAATCGGTTAATAACGTGATCAAATATTCAAACGCTTCGGTGGCGCAGGTGGTGATAAAACCGTCTGCAAACACACTTTTAATCACTATCGAAGACGACGGCACGGGTTTTGATTTTGAGGCTACAAAATCAAAAAGCGGTTTCGGTCTGGTCGGATTAAAGGAACGAACGCAGCTATTAAACGGCGAGTTTTCGATTGATTCAAAAATCGGTCAAGGAACGAAGATTACAGTTAAAATTCCGGTAGTGAACTAAAAGTAATGCTTTATAAATTGCCACTAGCTTTAGCTAGTGGAAAGCGTTGATAAAAATCAAGCGGCTTTAGCCAAATAAATTCTGATAAATTTTCCGCTTGGCTTTAGCCTAATTTGAGCTAAAGCAAAAAGGATGATTGATTTTTTTTCTTAAATTCGGCTAAAGCCTTGTTCAAGCAATTTCTGTCCACTAGCTAAAGCTAGTGGCAATTTATCAAGAAATTTCAAACAGCATTACTTTTAGTTCATCACCAAAATTCCTTTTCAAAATTCCGGTTAAAATATGAGTAATGAAATTACAATCATCCTTGCCGACGACCATCCGATTGTGCGAAAAGGCTTGCGCGAAGTAATCGAAGAAGACAGAAGACTGCGCGTCGTCGCCGAAGCGAACAACGGGCGCGAAGCCGTCGAAGCGATTGAGAAATTCAGTCCGCAGGTGACGATTCTCGATATTGATATGCCGGTGATGAACGGCTTTGAAACGGCGCGGGAGATAAAGAGGAGAAAACTCAAAACCGAAATTATTTTTCTGACAATGCACCGCGACGAAGATTTGTTCAATAGACATTATTGGAAATAAAACAATTCTTCAAGATTAGTAATATCAATAGTTTGCATTGGTTGTCGAAATGTTACTCGCAAGTTGTGCAAACCACAGGCAATCTCCATCACAACATCCGAAATCTTCTCTTTGGTTAGT
>JAJAZE010000446.1 GCA_026785925.1 Pyrinomonadaceae bacterium | reverse complement strand
GTATTGGATAGACAACACCGATCTTTACTCGTCAATATCCGTCAATAAAATCAAACGTGCGCTGGCAACCTTTAACAGTGCTGAAGAATGGGGACGATACGTTCAGCTTGGTTGTATCGCCGCCTTCGGATTTGGAATTATCAAAAGCGAAGGAAAAAAACGTCTGTTCTGGTTTTCCAGTGCCTTTTTATTAATTGGTATGCTGATGCTCACCGGACAGCGAAGCGCGGTTTTCGGACTTTTTTTAGGGCTGGCAGTTCTTTTTCTGACCGGAGCCGGCAATCTCCGCAGCGTCATCAATCGAGTGTGTTTGCTGTTGGTTCCGATCATTCTGGTTTTCGCCGTATCCACGTTTGTCGCGGACGATGAAGGCTACGATTCAGACGGTGAAAGCGTCAACACGATGCTGACACACACCACTAAAGGAACAGTGAAGCCTGCCGGAGAAGGCAGCCTGTATGCGCGTTTTGATACGTGGCATCGAATCATTACTAAAGATATTCCTTCTAATCCGTTGGGAAATGGACTCGGAGCCGATGGTCTGGCAGCGACTCGTGAGACAAACAACACTGATGATCCGACCGACAATCATTTCCTGACGGTCGCGTTGTCCGCGGGCGTTCCGGCAGCTTTGTTATTGATTTTGATTCTAATTCGTGCCCTTAAATTAAGCCTTCGCTTATTGCGTAACAGCGAGCGAGGTTCTTATGAATATGGTATGTGGCGGATTACAACTGCACTTTTAGCCGCGTTTGTTCTGAACAATACTTTTGGCACGACATTCACAATTTACTCGGTCGCGCCAATCGGTTGGCTGATTATCGGTTGGGTCAGTAGTGCTTACGGAAAAATCGAGTTTGAAACTGAAGAAAATTTCGAGAAATTTATTAGTTGATACTTTGAGGCGATATTTTTTACGAAGGTTCGTTAATTTTTGTTTATTTTCAATTATTAATTCTGGGATTCATTCATTATTGCGTGTCTTATAACATTGAAAATAAACTAGAACCGACAAAACATAATTTCTGTTTGAACTACCGTTTTAGATTTAATGAATTAAAACTCAAGGACAGTTAAGTAGTTAAGCTCTATTTAGGTTATGAAACTACGCTTGAACAGGGAATTCCAATAATGATAAAAGCTGCTTTATATTACGCGCAAAAACTGAATTACAAATTGTTTCTGGCTCCAAAAGGTTACGGAATGGCAATTCCGACTGCGGTTTTGGAGCAACAGTATAAAGAAGGCATCTATGGATTTTTAGATTCGCTAGACGAGCGGGCAAATTATATGGTGACCATCGGTTACATCCATCATTTTGCCGAATCTTTAAAGGAAGCACCGCGCCTTCTGGATTTAGGCTGCGGACACGGGCGATTGCCGGAATTGCTCGCTCCGTTTTCCTGGAAAAGCTACGTCGGTTTGGACAAGTCCGTCGAAGCGATTAAACAAGCCGAAGCCGCCGGTTTTAATAATTCAAAATTTCTGGTGGCTGATTTTGAAGAATATACGCCGGATGAAAAGTTCGATTGTATTGTTTCTTTAGGCTCGATTCATTATGTGCCGGATGCAGCAGCAGTTCTGAAATGTTTTACTGGCGCTTTGTCCGAAAATGGCGTTTTTATTGTTTCGCTCTGGCGTCACGGACACAATGCGGCAATCTGGCGAAACATCGAAAAACATTTTGAAGTTATTGATTCAACCGTTGTAACCAACAAAGGCGGCGTTTCCTGGGACATAAAAGTTTTCAGAAACGGAAAACAGCCGCTTACCGGAAATAGACAAAGTTAATTTATGTTAAACGACACAATTTTACAGAAACCGAGTTTTAAAAATCGCAGCATTCAGCCGCGCAAAAGCATTAATCTTCAGCCGGAAGAATTTATTCGGCAAAGTTTCTGGGACGCAGAGAAATCATTTCCGCTCGTCATACAGCCGGCAGTTGAAGGTGTCAATTTGATTGCCTGGGCAAAGAACAATCAGGAATTTTTGGAAACAAATCTACTTCGTTACGGCGGAATTCTGTTTCGCGGTTTCGGCGTTCATACGACCGACGATTTTCAGGCTTTTATTCAAACCACGTCCGGTCAATTGCTCGAATATACATATCGCTCGACACCGCGCAAACAAGTTAGCGGCAGAGTTTACACTTCGACCGAATATCCGCCGGATATGTCCATTCCGATGCACAACGAGAATTCGTATTCGCGTAACTGGGCGATGAAATTATTTTTCCTTTGTGTAACCGCCGCCGACGAGCAGGGCGAAACACCGATTGCGGACAGCCGCCGAATTTTCGAGCGGATCGCCCCAGAAATCAGACAAAAATTTATCGAGAAAAAAGTAATGTACGTTCGCAATTACGGCAGCGAAATTGATTTGCCGTGGCAGAATGTTTTTCAAACGACCAGCAAACCGGAAGTCGAAGAGTTTTGTCGCCGATCCGAGATCGAATTTGAATGGCTCGGCGGTGACCGTCTGCGGACGAAACAGATTTGTCAATCGGTGGCGACGCATCCGCGTACCGGCGAATCAATCTGGTTTAATCAGGCAAACCTGTTTCATATCGCCAGTCTGCCGGGCGAGGTAAGAAATGCTCTATTAACAAATTACGGGGAAGAAAATCTGCCGCGAAACGCTTATTTCGGCGACGGTGAACGAATCGAGCCGACGGTGATCGAACACATCAACCGCGTTTATGAACAAACAGCAGTGGCTTTCCCGTGGCAAAAAGGGGACGTTTTGATGCTCGATAATATGCTTGTAGCGCACGGGCGCAATCCTTTTAAAGGACAACGAAAAATAGTCGTCGGAATGGCGCAGCCCTTTAACGAGCAAATTTTAACTGTAGATTAACGCTTTCGAGGTGAACAATGAATATAACTGGAAATTACCGACTTTCTCCGCAACAGAAACATTTATGGATGCAGCAATCGCGCGAAAAAGACGGCGCACCATATCGCGTTCAGTGTGAAATCTTAATCGAAGGCAAATTGCTCGCCGAACATTTAAAAAAGACACTGGATAGGATCGTTGAACGCCACGAAATTCTCCGCACCGTCCTGCATACTCCCGATGGTGTAGATATTCCTTTACAGTCCGTTTTTGAAAAGTTAGAACCGGTTTTGTTCGAGAAAAATTTAAGTAATCTACCGGCGGATGAGCAGACGACAGCGATTGATAATATTTTTGAGGAAACAAAAAAACATGATTTCGACGCTGAAAACAACCCATTGGTTACGTTTCTGGTTCACCTGAACGCAGACCGACACGTTTTGGTTATTAGTCTACCCGCGCTTTATTCCGACATCCAATCGCTCTCTAATCTGACGTGCGAAATTGCCGAATTGTACAATTCCAGCCAAACACCGAGCCAATTGGAAGAACCGTTTCAGTATGTTGATTTTTCCGAATGGCAAAACGAAATTACAGAGTCTGAAGAATCTGACGAAAGTCGAGATTATTGGGATGAACAAAAAATAAAATCCGACTTTAGCCTTTATACAGAAGATCAAAATCTGTCAAAAGGGAAGTTTGAGCCGCAGGTTTTAATCAAAAAAATTGATCGGGAAACAATTGAGCAAATCAATGTCTTTGCGACAAATTCCAGCGTACTGCCCGGAACTTTTCTGCTCGCTTGCTGGCAGATTGTAGTGTGGCATTTGAGCGGAGAATCGGATTTTGCCATCGGATTATATGTGGACGGTAGAAAATTTCAGGAAATGGATGCCGCAATTGGACTTTTGGGCAGATATGTTCCATTACAAGCTAAAATATGCGGCAATATTCGATTTAACGATTTCCTGAAACAAGCAAAGAACACTGCTGATAGAGTAATTAACTGTCAGGAATTTTTCGACTGGAAAAAACTTAAAAATTTATCCGGCGCGCAGATTGACGAACCGGTGCTTTCGTTTTGTTTTGAACACTTTAAAATGCCGTCTGACATCAGCGCGGGCGACAATCGTTTTCAAATCAAAAGGCAATATTCCTGCACCGAAAAATTCAAAGTAAAATTGTCGTGCGTCGAAAGCGACGATTCTATAAATGCGGAATTTCATTACGACGCGGACAAGTTCCGACCCGAACAAATCGAACGACTCGCCGACAGTTTTAATCAACTGCTCGACAGCGCAGTCAACAATCCCACCGCCGAAATCGCGCAATTGAAAGTTACGAGCGCAAACGAAAATCTCCGATTGCTCGAAGAATACAATCAAACCAATTTTGAATACCGTCGAGACGTTTCCGCGCATCAGTTGTTTGAAGAATGCGCCGCCCAAAACCCGGATCAAATCGCGGTTGTCTGCGAAGATGAAAAACTGACTTACGCCGAACTAAACGCGCGGGCAAATCAGCTCGCCCGGCATCTCCAATCGCTCGGCGTAAAACCGGAAACTTTATGCGGAATCTGCGTTGAGCGTTCGGTTGAAATGGTCGTCAGCGTTCTAGCCGTTTTCAAAGCAGGCGCGGCTTATGTGCCGCTCGATCCGGCTTATCCGGCGGATCGCCTCGCCTATATGCTGCGCGACGCGCAACCCGAACTTTTAATAACGCAGCAGCAAACTTTGGGTAAATTGCCGGAAAATCAGGCGAAAGCGGTTTTGATTGATACCGAATCAGCCGAAATTTCTACACAAAGCAGTGCCGAAAATCTCGATGTCGCAGTCGAATCGGAAAATCTCGCTTATTTAATTTACACGTCGGGTTCGACCGGCAATCCGAAAGGCGTGATGATTTCGCACGCGAATCTGGCAAGTTATGTTCAGTCGCTGCCAGTGTCGCTCGGCATTCAAAGCTCCGACCGTTATCTGCATACCGCTTCGATTTCTTTTTCGTCGTCGGTTAGACAAATGATGCTGCCGCTGGCAAACGGCGCGACCATCGTTATCGCTAAAAGCGAGCGAATCCGTAATCCGCTTTCGCTGTTTGAATTAATTAAACAACAACGGGCGACCGTGATCGATTTCGTGCCGTCGTTCTGGCGTAGTTGTCTCTACGCGCTCGATAACGCCGCGAAAAACGATTTGCGTGAGTTAATGGATAATGACGTGCGCTTGGCTTTATCGGCGAGCGAACCGCTGCCCGCCGATATTCCGCGCGAACTAAAAGCGAAATTTAAGCCGGAAGTGCGATTGATAAATATGCTCGGTCAAACCGAGACGACCGGAATTATCGCCGTTTACCCGATTGAGAACGCGAATGAGCAACTAACCGAAATCGTTCCGGCGGGGCATCCAATCGGCAATACGAAGATTTATCTGCTCGATGAAAATTTGCATCCGGTTCCGTTCGGCGCGACCGGCGAAATTTACATCGGCGGCGCGGGAGTCGGGCGCGGTTATTTGAATCAAACCGACCTAACGGCGGAAAAATTCATCGCCGATCCGTTTGGCAGCGGTTCAAACGCGAAACTTTACAAAACCGGAGATTTCGGACGTTACAGCCGCAACGGTCAGATAGAATTTCTCGGACGCATCGATAATCAGGTGAAGATTCGCGGGCATCGCGTCGAACTCGGCGCAATCGAAGCGGCGCTTCGTCAGATGGAATCGGTTCACGAAGCCGTCGTCGCCTTGAAAACCGACGCGCAGAACGGGTCGAAACTCGTCGCCTACGTTGTGCCGAAAACGGCAAATGCGCCGACGTTTGCCGGGCGCGAACGTTACGGCTTGCCGAATAATATGTTTATCGCGCAACAAAATAAATACGAAACAGACTTTTTCTACGAGCAGATTTTCAAAGATCAGACGAACTTCAAACACGGTATTAAGCTCGAAGACGGCGACTGTGTGGTTGATGTCGGCGCGAATATCGGATTTTTCACGATGTTCGTCCAGCAGCGATGGAAAAACATTAAAGGCTACGCTTTCGAGCCGATTCCGGCGATCTACGAAACGCTCAATATCAATGTTAAACTTTACGGAAATGACACGAAAACTTTTCGCTGCGGATTGGCGGAAGAATCAAAAGAAGTGGTTTTTACTTATTACCCGAATTCTTCGACGCAATCGGGTCGCTACGCTGACGAGCAGGAAGAACGCGAAGTTTTGCGCTCGATTATCGGCAATCAGGAAATCGAAAACGGTGTCGCAATGTCCGACCAGTATTTTGATCGTTTGGTCGAAAACCGCATTCACGGCGAAAAAGTCGTCTGCCCTTTGAAGACGCTTTCGCAGGTGATGCGCGAAAACAATATCGAGCAAATTGATTTGCTGAAAATTGATGCCGAAAAAAGCGAGTTCGATGTGTTAAGAGGTATCGAAACGGAAGATTGGAAAAAAATCAAACAAATCACGATTGAAGCGCACGACATTGACGGGCAGCTCAAACAGCTAATCGAATTGCTTGAAAATAATGGCTTTACAGTGTTTGCCGAAGAAGATTCGTTTATCAAAAATTCGGGATTATACAATGTTTACGCGACGCGCGAGCCGCAAAGTGATTTGCCGCCCGCTCAAGCCGGAGTGCCTTACGCGATACCGTTTGACGAAAATAAAATCTTAACCGTCAGCGATCTGCGGCAGCATTTGAAGGATAAATTACCGGAATATTATCTGCCGTCGAACTTTGTCTTGATGGAACAGTTTCCTCTGTCGCCGAACGGCAAAGTTGACCGTGAAGCATTGCCCGCACCGGAGGAAAATCGTTCGACGGTTGAAAAAGGATTTGTCGCGCCGAACGATGAATTGGAAATTCGTTTAACGAAAATCTGGGAAAGTTTGCTCGGCGTAACCCCAATCGGCATTCGTGATAATTTTTTCGATCTTGGCGGACACTCGTTATTAGCGGTCAAACTTTTCACGCAAATCGAGAAACTTTTCGGCAAAAATCTGCCGCTGGCGACGCTTTTTGAAGCACCGACCGTTGAGCAGTTAGCTGTTTTGCTGCGGCAAAAAGGCTGGATGCCGTCATGGTCGTCGCTCGTCACATTGCAGGCGGGCGGCACAAAACGACCGTTTTTCTGCGTTCACGCGCTCGGCGGAAATGTTTTGGAATATCAGCCGCTCGCCCGCTTTCTCGGCAGCGATCAGCCGTTTTACGCTTTGCAGTCTTACGGTCTGAATAAAAATCACCAGCCGCACACGACTATCGAAGAAATGGCGGCGCATTACATCAAAGAAATGCAAACCGTGCAGCCGCAAGGTCCATATCTTCTGGGCGGGCGTTCACTCGGCGGAACCGTCGCTTTTGAAATGGCGTGCCGGTTAAAAGAGCAAAATCAGGAAGTCGCGCTGCTCGGTTTGCTTGATACCGACCCGATGGGTTATCACAAATTGCTGCCCGAAAGTAACGCCGATTTTCACAAACTGCATCGCTTTGCCAAACGAACCAGAGGGCATTTAACGAATCTTGCGACCTTGAGTTTTGGGGGAAAAGTTGATTATTTTCGCGGCAAAGCCAAGTATGTTCCCGGCAAAATCAAGAACAAATTGTGGCAGGCGATTTATAAACTCTACGCCAAAACGAATCGCCCGCTGCCGCAAATTCTGCAGAGCGTTCAGGAATTTAATTTTATGGCGGTGATGAATTACGTGCCGAAAATTTACCCCGGAAAGGTCACGCTTTTCTGGGCAAGCGAAGACTTGCGTGGTTCATATGACGTACAGGAAGGCTGGAATTTCCTCGCCGGCGCGGTCGAAACGCACAATATACCCGGAAACCATTTAAATATCGTCAAGGAACCATATGTTCAAGAGCTTGCTGATGAACTCAAACAATGCATCCAAAAAAGTACGCTGGGTGAAAGTTCCAACAAACAGGCAGTCAATAGCGATGTGTCAGTAGTTTTGTCAACAAACAGCGAAAATTATGAACAACTCTGGAACGGCAGCCAGCCAGCGATTGGTAATGTTTGATTCGATATGGATGTTGCCGCCGGAAAATTTGGAATTGGAAAACGATGAAGTTCACGTTTGGCTGGCTTCGATAAGTTCTGTAGATGCTTGTGAATTTGAAGGTATTATTTCCGCCGATGAAAACGCGCGGGCGGCAAACTTTCATTTTCCAGAACAAAAAAAAGAGTATCTGGTGTCCAGAGGAATTTTGCGTAAGATCCTCGCCAGATACACTATTACTCCGGCGCATTCTTTACGTTTTGAATACAATGAGTACGGCAAGCCATCTTTGGCAGGCGAGTTAAACAACCGTCTCAATTTTAACGTCTCTCACAGTCACGGATTTGCCGTTATCTCAGTAACAAACGACAACGAAATCGGGGTTGATCTGGAATTTATCGATACTTCGCAATTTTGTGAGGAAACCGCCAAGAGAATATTCACAGACAGAGAATTTACACACTTTGGGACACTGAACGCGGGTGAAAAGGAAGTTTTTTTCTACAATTGCTGGACCCGAAAGGAAGCTTTCTTAAAAGCTCTCGGTAGTGGTTTAATTATTGAGCCGAATGAAATAGAAACTATAAAACCATCATCAGTATCAAATTGGGTGCAAAGAAACAATCATTCACGTAAAACCTTCGAATGGTCATTTTTTGAGCTTGATGCGATAAAGAATTTTTCGTTTAACCTGGCGGTTGAAGGTACAAATAAGACACAAATCAAATATTGGACTCACAACTGATAAAATAGCTGAAGAATAATTATATCCGTAGAAATCTTAAATTAATTTAATTTTTGGGTCTATGGTAGCAAAAGTCATTAAATTGGATTTCGCTCCAGTAATTTTAACAGTAATCGAAACAAGTTTTCTTTGTGCGCTAGGCAGGATGATGGTATGCGCATTTGGCGGATTTAGAGCAGATTAGGCATCAATGTATGAGGGTGCTAGAAAATCTGTGTAAATGAGTTTGCACCGAATCCGTTCATCGGCACCCGTTCCTCGAAAAGGATCGCAAATTGGTTCATTGCTGCGCTCCAATTCGGTAGTCCGCACTTGTCCATTTTTTCGCAATGTTTCGCAACGCCGGAAACAGTATTTTCAGCACCGCTTCGTCATTTGGGAAAAGCGCACGGTTTTTGATGATTTTCCGCAAACTGAAATTTAGCGATTCAATCGCGTTCGTGGTGTAAATCGCCCGCCTGATTTCCGGCGTAAAAGCGAACATCGGGACGATTCGCGCCCAATTCGACTGCCACGAACGAGCAACGACCGGATACCGAAGTTCCCATTTTTCGACAAATTCCAAAAGACGGTTTTCGGCTTCTTCAAATGTCGCCGCCGTGTAGATGAGTTTCAAATCAGCGGCGACTTCCTGGCGTTCTTTGTAAGACAATAACTCAAAGAATGCCGCAGCAAGTGGACTAAACAAAGCTGGACTTGCGTCTTCGGAAAGACCGCTTCAATCGCTTCCGAAAAGCCTTTGAGTCCGTCCACACAGGCGATGAACACATCCGCGACACCGCGTGTTTGCAGTTCGGTGACAATCGAGAGCCAGAACTTGGTGCCTTCGGTTTCGGCTATCCAGACGCGGCGCACCACAAGCAAAGCAGATTACGACGCGCCCGAAAGGAAGCCGGCTGATCCGCCCCTTTATCGGTTATCTGCGGTCACGGTGGAATGAAGGCTGTGATAATGCCAAACAGCTTTACCGTGAACTATTGGAGAAAGGCTATCGCGGAAGTGCCTTGACGGTTCGGCGGGCAACCACCGATTGGCGGATGCCGGTTCCGCTCCTGATCGAGAAAACACCGCCGAAACTGCCATCGGCGCGTCAATTGGTTTGGGTCTTATTGAAATCGGAAGATAAACTGCCGGACCAGGATCAACAACTGCGGCGGAAGATCATTGAATCAGACGAAGAAGTCAGAAAGGGATTGGGTCTGCTGGAGAGCTTTCGGGAAATGGTTCGCCACCGAAAAAGCGAACTTTTTGAAAAATGGCTGGAAGAATCAAATAAAAGCGGGCTGACCGAGTTTGCGAACTTTGTCATCAGTTTAAAACGGGACAGATCGGCGGTGAAAAACACTTTAACTGAAGAATGAACCAACGGTCAGGTTGAAGGACAGGTCAATCGGCTGAAAACAATCAAACGACAAATGTATGGGCGGGCGAAGTTCGATTTATTGCGAGCGCGAGTCGTCCATCAAAACTAAAAGCGGCAATTGGCAAATTATCGCAAAGCACAAAATAGCTGAGGTTCGCGTAAAATCGTCAGAATGCACCAAAAGCGCGGATCAACCATTGGAGCGAAAAGCGGCTTCAGCATCAGGCGAAAACAGCGTTCATCTTCACCGTAATACACAATTAGCGACTGAAACGGCAGGGGAATCGGCACTGCCGCTCGTGCCGGCACAGAGAATTGCGGCACCGAAACTTCCTCATATACAGTTCAAGCCGGATGGCGACATTGTGCCAGGGCAAATTAGCGAACCGCCGAATATACCGACATTTCAAACTGCCTGCTGACACTCGGCAGCCGGGACAAAACGTATTCGGCTGCGTCGAATGAACGCGAATCGTAATCGAATCGTCAGTGGAAACAAAAGCGTCAATCTCGATGGCGGACGGATCGGCAAGTCAAGTCGGCTGGTTCATTCTGCCATTTGACCGCTAACTTATCAGTCAACCCAAAAGCGCGACTGAACCCCAATCAAAATTGAGGTGGTTAAATTAACAGGACACGAAACTCTCTGTAAAATGAGATGATGCGAAAATACGATGCTGAGTTCAAACAAAATGCCGTCAAAAAGATTTTAGACGGGCAATCGGCGGCGGCAGTCTCCAGAGAGTTAGGCGTAGGCGATAATCTGCTGCATATGTGGAAAAAAGTTCGGATCAATTGGAGTTCCGACGTGGAAAAAGAGCATTTGGAATTCAAAAAGCGATGACGCGAAGTGAAGATGGAGAGAGCCATCTTAAATCGGACGCGCCAGTGTGCCAAAGCTAATGCGGCGGATGGGTTGACGGGCAATCCAGATGCGCTCGTTCACTGGAAAGAGGACCGATTCAAAACACGGTTTGCCGGTCTGCGACCGCCTTTTGCCAGAGGGGAGGAATGCCCCGACCGCCAAAGGCGAAGTGTTGGTGGGCGAGATTACCGATCTGCGGCTGCGGGGAGGGAAAGTTTTGTTGCCCGGCGCGCACCTTCAGGACAAATACCCGCGCCGGATTGTCAACTCGAAAGTGTCGGAGTTGATGACGGCACAGTTGGCAATTGAGGTTTTTCTTCAGGCACGACGAGGTGGTTTGATTGGCGGAAATGCGATTATTGACACCAATCAGGGCAGTCAAGATGCTTCCGGTTCAATATCGCCGCCGGCTTTAGATCGGCGGCTTTCGGCAGTCAATGGCGCGGCGCGGCAATTGTTGCGATAACGCGCAAGCCGAGAGTTTCTTTTCGCGGTTGAAGGCGGAATTGGTAGAAAACGGCATCTTTGAATCGGTTGCAGATGCCTGTTCGGAAGACTTCAGTTACATCGAAGATTGTTATAATCGAAATCAACCTGCATCGGACTTTGGCTAACCAAAGCCTGATGCAGGTTGAAAAGCAGTTGGAAATCAAAAATCAAAGAAGCAGAGAGAGTTTGGCGTTTTGAAAAAATTAACTACCTCCCAGGTCGAAGCGGTCAAGATTCATCACCTTTGTCCACGCCGCTATAAAGTCCTGCACGAACTTTTCCTGAGCGTCATCGCTTCCATAGACTTCACCGATTGCCCGAAGTTCCGAGTTTGAACCGAAGACCAGATCAACTCTGCTTCCAGTCCATTTGATTTCGCCGGTTGACCGATCACGACCTTCAAATCGGTCTTCGGACTCGGAGGCAGGCTGCCACGTCGTGCTTAAATCGAGCAGGTTGACGAAGAAGTCGTTGGTCAAAGTTTCCGGGCATTCAGTGAAAACGCCGTCTTGTGACTGGTCGAAGTTGGCATTGAGGACGCGCATACCGCCGACCAGAACCGTCATTTCAGGCGCGGTCAAGGTCAATAATTGCGCTTTGTCGAGCAGCATATCTTCTGCCGGAGTCGTGTGATAGTTGTTTTTGTTGTTGCGGAATCCGTCAGCCTGCGGCTCTAAATATCTGAATGATTCGACTTCGGTTTGCTCCTGCGACGCATCGCCGCGACCCGGAGAAAAGGGAACCGTTATATCGTGACCGGCATCTTTCGCCGCTTTTTCGATGGCGGCGCATCCGCCGAGAACGATCAAATCAGCGAACGAAACAGTTTTATCGCCGGGATGCGCTTCGTTGAACTCTTTTTGAATATTCTTGAAAGTATCTAAAACGGTCGCCAGTTGTGCCGGATTGTTGGCTTCCCAAAACTTTTGCGGGACAAGACGGATTCGTGCGCCGTTCGCGCCGCCGCGTTTGTCGGAACCGCGAAACGATGCGGCTGACGACCAGGCGGTAAAGACCAATTGAGAGACGGACAAGCCTGATTCCAGAATCTTGCCCTTCAAGGCGGCGATGTCCTGATCGTTAATCAGTTCATGCGTGACATCCGGGATCGGGTCTTGCCAGATCAAATCTTCCGCCGGGACTTCCGCTCCGAGATAACGCGCTTTGGGACCCATATCGCGGTGCGTCAGTTTAAACCACGCGCGGGCGAAAGCGTCGGCGAATGCGTCCGGGTTTTCGTGAAAGCGTCTTGAAATGCGCTCATAACCAGGATCCATCCGCATCGAAAGGTCGGTCGTCAGCATAAACGGCGCGTGACTTTTAGAAGCGTCGTGGGCATCCGGGATCGTCCCCGCGCCGCCGTTATCCTTTGGCTTCCATTGAAATGCTCCGGCTGGACTCTTGGTTAATTCCCATTCAAAGCCGAACAAATGATCGAAATAATCGTGGCTCCATTTCGCCGGTGTCGTCGTCCAAGCCCCTTCGAGTCCGCTGGTGATCGTGCTGCCTGCATTACCGCTGCCGAATGAGTTTTTCCAACCGAGTCCCTGATGTTCAAGACTCGCGCCTGCCGGTTCCGTCCCCATATAATCTCCCGGATCGGCTGCTCCGTGAGTTTTGCCAAAGGTATGACCGCCCGCAATCAGCGCGACCGTTTCTTCGTCATTCATTGCCATTCGTCCGAAGGTCTGGCGAATGTCATGGGCTGCCGCGACCGGATCGGGATTTCCCATCGGTCCTTCGGGATTCACATAAATAAGTCCCATCTGAACGGCGGCGAGCGGATTTTCAAGCTCTCGATCACCGGTGTAACGCTTGTCTCCGAGCCATTCGCCTTCCGAACCCCAATAAACATCTTCCTTAGGCTCCCAGACATCTTCACGCCCGCCGGCGAACCCGAACGTCTTAAAACCCATTGATTCGAGGGCGCAGTTGCCGGTCAGAATCATCAGGTCAGCCCACGAAATCTTTCTGCCGTATTTCTTTTTAACCGGCCAGAGCAACAAACGCGCTTTGTCAAGATTCGCATTGTCGGGCCAACTGTTAAGCGGTGCAAAACGCAAAGTTCCCGCGACCGCGCCGCCGCGACCGTCACCGATCCGATAAGTCCCGGCACTGTGCCACGCCATGCGAATGAAAAGCGGACCGTAGTGACCGTAATCAGCTGGCCACCAGTCCTGCGATTTGGTCATCAAATCGAAGATGTCTTGCTTGACGGCGTTCAGGTCGAGGTATTTGAACTCCTCCGCGTAGTTGAACCTCTCGCCCATCGGATTGGACAGGGAAGAATGTTGACGAAGGATGCTTAAATTCAACATTTTCGGCCACCAGTCATTGTTCGTCCGCCGGCTCTCAGTGGTGTATTTAATCGCTCCACCGGTGAACGGGCAGCGGCTTGAATCGTTGGTATCCCAAACCGGGTCGTTTGGGGCTTTGGTTTGTTCTTTGATGTTTACGTTATTTTCCATTCTTGATTCTCTTTTTAGCTTGATTTTTTGACTGTTTTTGGAACAAATTCACCTTATCTGTAATTTATTCGAGTTCGATCAGATTGTTTTTCGGAACAAATTTATGTTATTCGTGATTGCATTCAGGACATAAACCGCGCAGGGTCAATTCGATTGATGCGACTTTGAATTTCGAGCGATCAGCCGCTACCTCAAGCAATTCGTCCGGGAGCGGCAATTCCAAATCAACCAACTTTCCGTAGTCGTCGCAGATCGCGTGGTCGTGCCGCGTCAGCCTGCGGTCGTAAAGTTTGGCACCCGTGTCAAATCGAATCTCGCCGATCAGCTCCTCTTGCTTTAGGTAGCGCAACGAATTATAGACGGTGGCGAATGAGATACTCGGCAGAAGCCGGCGGGCACCATCAAAGACCTCATTAGCCGTCAGATGCTTATCCGATTCGCGGATCACTTGGAGAACGGACTGCCGCTGTTTCGTCAATTCTAAACTTTCGATATCTTTCATTGCAGGTTAAATAGAGTCAAATTGGATTTAGAATAATTCTAATTCAAAAGTATGTCAAGTATAAATTTTCTCAAAAAGTAATGCCTCAATAAAAAGTTAAGGATGAATTTCTAGGCAAGCGGCGAGAGTGGACTGCCAAACAATTCTTCGGCAATATCCAGATTTTCATTTTGGCTTAAGCGGTTGAGGCTTTCGATTAATTTATCGCGCGGGTTTGG
>JAJAZE010000445.1 GCA_026785925.1 Pyrinomonadaceae bacterium | reverse complement strand
ACTTTCGTCGCCGCCGACGCGGAAGATCATATTGACCCGGAACTTTTCACCGCCTACGCGCAAATCAAAGACGTGAAGGACATGGAATATGTGAGAGACGAGATTTTGAAAACTTACCGACGCTACACGACCGAAACAATCGAGCAAAAACAGTTGGATGAAACGCGCTCGCGGCTGCGCTACGGATTTTCTCTGGGGATGAACAGCAACGACGCGATTGCCGGGACGCTCGCCCGATACGTCGCGCTGCGCCGTTCCCCGGACACGATTGATAAAATTTTCGCCCTTTACGATTCGATTACGCCGGAAGATATTCGCGCGATGGCGGCAAAGTATTTTACCGAGAAAAACCAGACGATTGTGACGCTGGCGACGAAGAAATAATCAGGAGAAATAAAATGAATCTCGAAACAGTTATCGCGGAAAAAGTTCACGCTTTGCCGACCGTCAAGCAAAGGGAAGTTTTGGCGTTTGTCGAAGATTTAACGAACGAAAAACAGAGCGGAGGCGAAGCGCAAAACGGTAAATTTGTTGACGCTGAAAAGGAAGCTCGCCGGTTGTCAATTATCGGAATCGGATCGAGCAGTGGTAAAGGTGACATTTCTGTCCGTGCTGAAGAAATTCTAATAGAGGAGATTGATAAACGAAGTGGCTGGACTCTTAAAGAAAAAATCGCTGATTGACACCGGTTTTATGTTTGCCGTTTTGGATAAAAAAGATGTCAAACACGAAATATGTTCACTTGCTTACGAGCGTGAAACGGCGATGCTGCTGCCCGAAGTCGTGTTACCGGAGTTGGCTTATTTAGTTATTCGCAGTCTCGGTTATGACATTTTAACGACTTTTCTCAGTTACGTTGCCGCCGGAAATTTACCGTTGATTTCCATCGCGCCGGAGGATTTGAGACGGGCATCGGAAATTCTGAAAAAATACGCCGACGCTAAAATCGATTTTGTTGACTGCGTAATTATGGCGATTGCCGAACGATTGAATATCCAACGCATTTTAACGGTTGACCGACGCGATTTTGGACTTTTTTGCCCGCGCCACTGCGACCACTTTGAGATTATTCCCTAAATAAATATATGAAACTGAAAATTTTTGCGTTATCGCTTTTGATCTCTGTTTTAATGAACAGCACGACGTTTGCTCAATTATTCGGTGAGCGATTCGCGCCGAACAATAATATGAAACAAAACTCAAGTAATGTTTTTCAAATGAGCAAATCGCCGATTGTCTCATTTCGCATTCAATTTTTAACCGGCGCGGTGGACGATCCGGCGGGCAAGGAAGGCGTGGCGAGTCTGACGGCGGCGATGCTGGCGAATGGCGGCAACAAAACTTTGACTTACGAGCAAATCGTTGAAAAATTTTATCCGATAGCGGCGAGTTTCGGCTCGCAGGCGGACAAGGAAATGACCACGTTCGTCGGGCAGACGCACGTTGATAATCTGCCCAAGTATTACGGCATCGTCCGCGAAATGCTGCTCGAACCCGGTTTTCGGGCGGACGATTTCAAGCGTTTGAAAGACGAACTGGTAAATTATCTGAAAACGGGTTTGCGCGAAGGCAACGACGAAGAACTCGGCAAAGAACGACTTTACAACATCATTTATAAAGGAACGGCTTACGAAAATAATTCGGTCGGTAGAGTTTCCTCGCTGGAAAAACTGACTTTGCAGGATGTCAAAGATTTCTACGCGAAAAATTACACGCGAGGCGCGTTGGTCATCGGTTTGTCGGGCGGATTTGATGTGAAGTTTTCCGAGCAGATGACGGCTGACTTTGCGAAAATGCTGCCGAAGGGCGACAAGAAAATGCGAAAGCTCGCCGCGCCGAATCTGGCGGACGGAATGAAGATTGACATCGTGCAGCGCGAAACCCGTGCGACGGCGATTTCGCTCGGCTTTCCGATTGTCGTTAATCGTTCGTCCGGCAAAGATTACGCCGCGCTCGCCCTGGTCGCTTCGTATTTCGGACAGCATCGTTCGTCAAACAGCTATCTTTACGGGCGTTTGCGTGAACTGCGCGGTTTGAATTACGGCGATTACGCCTACATCGAATACTTTCCGCGCGGAATGTTTCAATTTGAACCTGATCCGAATATCGCCCGAAAAATGCAGATTTTTCAGATGTGGATTCGCCCCGTCGAACCGCAGAACGCCAATTTCGCGCTTCGCGCCGCGCTTTATGAATACGACAAACTGGTGAAAAACGGTTTGGATCAAAAGACGTTTGAAAATTCGCGCAATTTTCTGTCGAAATACGTCAACATTCTGACGCAGACCAAAGACGCTGAACTCGGCTACGCCCTCGACTCGAAGTTTTACGGAACCGGCGATTACAACGAAACGATGAAAGCCGATTTAGCGAAACTGACGCTCGCCGATGTTAACAATGCGATTAAAACACATCTCGCGTCGAACAAAATGCGCGTCGTAATGATTACCAAAGACGCGGAAGGTTTGCGAAATCAAATCGTCAACGACACGCCCGCGACGATTTCTTACGCTTCGCCGAAGTCGAAAGAGATCACCGACGAAGATAAAGTAATTTTCACTTATCAGATTCCGGTCAAAGCGGCTGATGTTTCCGTTACGCCGGTCGGCAAAATATTTGAATGATCCGGCTTTTAAAATGTGCTGGGAAGTATTTTATTCAAAAAAGGCAGTTGAGAGATTGATCTCTCAACTGCCTTTTCCATTAATTTTTCAGTTGAATTTTGATTCACTCGATTTTATTTATCGTCACAGGCGAGCCGAAACCCAACATATTGCGATTTTTGTGAAGCACGAGTAGACTTCCGTTCGCTGATTAACCACTGAGATGTTTGAAGTGAGTTTTTGTCTTCGCCATAAGAACTGCCGCGAACAACCGTTTGTTGTTCTTTTTCAACTGATTCCTTATCAAATGCCTTATCTTTTGCCATTGGAAAGTCAGGATAAAGCGCGTATTTCGTCGAAGTCCATTCGAGAGCATTGCCTAACATATCCTTAAAGCCGCCCGTCAAAGTTTCATCCGGGTAATTTCCGACCGGTGCTAATTTCTTAGTAGCGATATTAGCAGCATCGGGTTTCCATTCGTTTCCCCAAGGATAAAAAGTTTTCTGGCTGCCGTTGCGGGCGGCAAATTCCCATTGTTCCTCGGTCGGCAGTTGGCAAGGTCTTTTTTCCTGTTTTGAAACCCACGCGGCATAGGCTTTGGCATCGGGCAAAGAGACGAAAGTAACCGGAAACTTCTCTTCACCGGCGGGCGGTTTGCCGCCGCTCCAGTTTTTAGGCGCGGGATGTTTCTCCGCCGCTACAAATTCGGCGTATTCTTCGTTGCTGACTTCGGTTTTATCGAGATAAAAATTGCCGACCGTCGCCGAATGAGCCGGATATTGTCGCTGCCATCTCGGATCATCAATCGAAACATCGCTGCTGCCCATTTGAAAAGTGCCGCCGGAGACTAAACTCATTTTAGTGCCGACTCGATTTCCGCCGCCGGAAATTTTTTCGACCGTCGGCTGTCCATTGGCGGAGGTTGTGACTTTTCCATCCGGCACGCCGTCCGATTTAGTGACGGACGCGGAGTTGCCGGTTAAAAAGTAAATCGCGCCGCCGAAAATGAGAATGAAAAATGCGCCGACCGCGCCGGCGGCAATTTTCAGCACGGGCGATTTCCGTTGCGCCTCCGAACTCTGACTCAGGAATCCTGGCGCGACCGAAGATTCCGGCTGAAACCGGCGCGAGGTTTCGAGTTCCGCGTTATTTTGAGCAGTCGGCGGCTGATTCGGGGCAGCGACGTTTTGCCCGCCGAAGTGAATTAAGTTGGCGGTCTGCGAAGCATCAGAAGATGGTTTAAAGGCTGCGCCGACGGAAATTTCCGGCGCGGTGTTGGCGATGTAATCATTAGAAATTGTCTCGGAAAGTCTTTCGTCAGTCGTCGGATTGAGCAAATT
>JAJAZE010000444.1 GCA_026785925.1 Pyrinomonadaceae bacterium | reverse complement strand
TTTCTACGGTGCGGATGAAAAATCGGGTTACGCCTATTTTTCGGCGACCGAATTTAACACGATTGCGCCGCAAATTTACCGCGTCAAACTCGACGGCACGAATTTAAAACGCATCTCGACCGGCGACGGCTCGCACGCGGCTTCATTTAATAAAACCTTCACGCATTTTACCGACACATACAGCGACGCGACCACGCCGTCGCAAACGCGACTTTATAAAGCCGATGGAACGCTCGAACGAGTTATCAACGAGAACAAAGTGGAAGTTCTGGCGCAGTATAAATTGAGCAAACCCGAATTTATGCGCGTCAAAACCAAAGATAATTTTGAACTCGAAGCGATGATGATAAAGCCGATGAATTTCGACGCGGAGAAAAAATATCCGGTGATGACGTTCGTTTATTCGGGTCCGCACGCGCCGCAGGTTCGCAACAGTTGGGGCGGCACGACCGGAATGTGGTATCAAATGCTCGCGCAGAATGGTTACCTAATCTGGGTGATTGACAACCGCACCGCGTCGGGCAAAGGTGTCAAATCGGAATACGGACTTTATAAAAATTTTGGCGAAACCGAATTAAAAGACTTGGAAGAAGGCGTGAGCTATCTGAAATCGCTGCCCTACGTTGACGGTTCGCGCATCGGAATTTCCGGCTGGAGTTTCGGCGGTTATATGACGGCTTACGCGCTGACGCACAGCAAGAATTTCAAAATCGGTATCGCGGGCGGAACGGTTTCCGATTGGAGTTTATACGATTCGATTTATACCGAGCGTTATATGGGAACGCCGCAGAACAACCCGGAAGGGTACCGAAAATCTTCGGTCACGGCGGCGGCAAAAGATTTGAGCGGAAAGTTATTACTGGTTCACGGCGCGATTGACGACAACGTGCATTTGCAAAATACGATGCAGCTTGTCTATGAATTACAGAAAGCTAACAAACAATTCGATTTAATGCTCTACCCGACGGCGCGGCACGGCGTGACGAATCCGCTGCAAGTCAAACATATGCGGCAGATGATGACGGATTTTATTTTGAAAAATCTGTAAAGTGAAAAAGTGGAAAAGTGAGCAGTTGAAAAAGCCGCGTTGCGTAACTGATGTTACGCAACGCGGCTTTTTTCGGGCTACGCCCGCTGATGTGCGGAAAGGCTGTGCCTTTCCGTCTGCGGTTCTCAAGATATTTGGAGGCTGCGCCTCCGAACGGGCGGCGCAGCCGCTGAATTATTAACAATAATCGTCGGAAAGGCACAGCCTTTCCGCACATCAGGCGGCACAGCCGCAGTTTTGCGTAACATCAGTTAAAAAGATTCTTTCGACTCAAAAAAAATCAATAAGTTCGATTGATGCAAAATAGAAAATCAATTAGATTGAATTGTTACCTTGAATTTAAAACTTCCCGAATCGAACAGGAGAATCTTTATGCAGAGACTTGGAATTTCATTTCTTTTGGTTTTATCTTGCCTGATAATCGGCTGCAACAATGCGCCGCAGGAAACCGCCAACAAAACCGCTGCCAACAACGTGAATGCGCCGCGTGATCCGAATAAACGAATAAAAATCGGCTTTGCGATGGACACGGTAAAAGAAGAGCGTTGGCAGCGTGACCGCGATGCCTTTGAAGCGCACTGCAAACAATTGAACGTCGAATGCGTGATTACGGTTGCCGACAACAAAGCCGATAAACAGGCGAATGACGTGGATAATTTATTGACGCAGGGCGTTGATGTTCTCGTTATCGCGCCGCACGATGCGACGCAGGCGGCTTCGATGGTCGAGAAGGCAAAGTTGCAGAACGTGCCGGTCATCAGCTACGACCGTTTAATTAATTCGGATAAAATTGATTTATATGTTTCGCATCAAGTGCCGGTTATCGGGCGCAAAATCGCCGAATACGCGCTGGCTAAAGTTCCAAAGGGAAATTATTTGATGGTCTACGGCGCGTCCACCGACAACAACGCCGTGATTATGTCCAAAGAACAGCTCGACGTTTTGAAACCGGCGACCGACAGCCAGGCAATCAAAATTAAAGCCAGTCAATTTATCAACGATTGGAAGCCGGAAGAAGCCTTAAAAATGGTGGAAAACGCGCTGACGCAAAACGGGGACGACATTCAGGCAATCGTCGTCTCGAATGACGGAATGGCGGGCGGCGTAATTTCGGCTCTGGAGAAACGCGGCTTGACGGGCAAAGTTCTCGTCACCGGACAGGACGCGCAGAAAGATGCTTTGCAGAGAATCGCCGAAGGCAAACAGACGATGACGATTTATAAGGCAATCATTCCGCTGGCAAACGCCGCCGTCGAAGCCGCGATCAGACTGGCGAAAAAAGAAGCGTTAACTGATGCCAAACCGTTTAAGAACGACAAAATCGGCAAAGATATTCCCGCGATTCTGCTCGAAGTAACGACCGTTGACAAAGACAATCTAATGACGACGGTGATCAAAGACGGCTACGCGACATTTGATGAAGTCTACAAAAATGTTCCGGCTGACCAGCGTCCGAAACAATAAACGGATTTTTGAATTTTGTTATAGTCAAAAAATTAAAGCATTCCGGCAAACGAATGATTTTTGCCGGAATGCTTTAGTTATTTCAATTTCCTCGCTGATAGATAATCGCGCCGTTAAAAATCGTATAAACCGGCGCGGTCGTTAAAATTTCCCTCGGTTCAATCGTCGTCAAATCTTTAGAGTGAACGATCAAATCGGCAAACATTCCAATCTTTATCTCACCTTTTTCCTTTTCCGCAAATTCCGCGTAAGCCGATTCGTAAGTGTGACAGCGAATCGCATCTTCGATTGACAAACGCTCCTGCGGCTGCCAACCGCCTGCCGGAATTCCTTCCGCATCCTGGCGTGAAACGGCGGCGTAAAGCGTCGCGTAAGGATTAATCGCTTCGACGGGGAAGTCAGTTCCGAACGGAATGTGGACGTTATAAGATTTCATCAAATGCCACGCATACGCACCGAGAACGCGATATTCGCCGAGCCTTGATTCCGCCCAACGCTTATCCGAAACCGCGTGCGTCGGCTGCATCGAAGCGATAATGCCGAGTTCTTCAAAGCGTTTGAAATCAGCCGGATTGACGACTTGCGCGTGTTCGATGCGATGGCGTATAAGATTATCTCCGTAGGTGGTTAAACCCAGATCCGTGTTTGTATTTATAAATCTTAGCGCATTTGGATTAATTTGATTTCTTCCACCTTCTTGTCTGTTTTTTCTAGCTTCTGCAAACCCATCCAAAGCCATCCGATTCGCCTTATCGCCAATCGCGTGAAGCGCAATCTGAAAACCTTCTTTATCGCGCTCGACAATCATTCTGGTCAATTCTTCCGACGAACGGCGCGGAATTCCCGAATTGCCCGCGTCGTCGGAAAAAGGCGCGAGCATCGCGGCGGTTTTTGAACCGAGAGTTCCGTCAACGTAACCTTTCAAAGCCGTCAATTTCAGCCGCGACGGATTATCTTTGAACGCGGCAAACTCGGTGCGCTGCTGTTTTAATTTTTCGACCGAATCTTCAAAATCCTGCCATTCGGCGACGCGGACGGTTAATTTATTTTGGCGCAGAAATTCGCGGTAAAGTTTCGTCGTCTCGTAACCGGAATTGTCCTGAACGCTCGTGATGCCGTATTCCCGCGCCATTTTCAGCGCGAGTTCCATTCCTTTGGTTTGCTGCTCGGCGGTTGGCGGCGGAACTAATCCGCCGACTAAACCCTGCGCCGTTTCCTTTAAAATTCCCGTCGCTTCACCGTTCGCATCGCGTTCGATTTCGCCGCCTTCCGGGTTTTTCGTCGCTTTATCAATCTTCGCCAACTTGAGCGCGGCGGAGTTTGCCCAGCCGACGTGACCGTCAACGCGCACCAGATAAACCGGATTATTCGGCGCAACCGCATCTAAATTCGCCCGCGTCGGAAATTTATTCGCCCACCGCGTATGATCCCAACCGCGCCCGATAATCCATTCGCCTGCTTTGGTTTCCTTCACCTTCGCCGCCACTCTGGTTTTCGCTTCTTCGACCGTTTTTGAATCGAACAAACTAACATTTAACAGCGACAACGCGCCGCGAAAAAAGTGAACGTGCGCGTCGTTAAAGCCGGGCGTGACGAGTTTTCCCTGCAAATCAATTTCTTTGGCGGCTTGGTATCTGGCTTTTAATTCGTTTGAAGTCCCGACCGCGACAATTTTTTCGCCGTCCACCGCGACCGCTTCGACAATCGTAAATTTCTCGTCCGCCGTGAAAACCTTGCCGTTGTATAAAAGCAAACTGATTTTTTGTTTCGTCTGCGCCAAAACGAGATTCGGCAGGCACAACGACAAAACGAGCGTAATTTTTAGTAAATTTTTCAGCATTAAATTTTTTATTTGGGAACAACAAAACTTTCGCGGATAAATGCTCGACGTTTTTCATCTTTCGCGCCGACGGCAACTTGAACGGTTAATTTTCTCGCCGTTCCGTCGCGCTTTTGATTGGTTGAAGTATAACCGATGACGAATTGCGAATTGAGTTCGGTAAGTATTGATTTTAACGATTGAACGAGCGCGTTTTCAAATTCTTTATTTTTTCCTTCTACAATAAATGCCGCGCCGCCGGTTTTCAGAGCCAGCAATTTTATGAAATTCTCAGAATCCGTTTTTGAATTCTTTCTTTTCGTAGACTCATTACTTTTGTCGGATAAATCCTGAGTCAAGCCAATGATGAAAATTTGCACATCACTTGTTTTAAGCAGGTCAAATAATTCTTTTTGATTGTAATAACTGTCGCGGTCTTCGCCGTCAGAAATTAAAATCAGTGCGCTGCGTTTTGATCTGTCAATCTTTTCGCGTTCCAACAGTCTACTGGCGGAAAGATAAAGTCCGTCAATAACCGCTGATGCTCCGTCTTCGACATACAAATTTTCCAAACTGTCATTCAGCAGTTTTTTACTTGGTGTCCAGTCCTGCCAAATCTCAACTTTGTCGCTGCTAACGAAACGGACGAGAAAAGTTTCGTCCTGCGGTCTGAGATTGTTGACTAAAGTCATGCTTGCCGTCGTAATTCCAGCTAGTTGAGAGCGCATCGAATTCGTATTGTCCACCACCAATCCGATATTTAAGGCATTCTCTTTTTTGACGAGATAATTAATTTTCTGTTCCGCGCCGTCTTCGTAAATCTTCAAATCTTCCAACTTAATATCAGCAAATTTGCCGTCGGCGTTCAAAACCATCAGATTGGCTTTGACTTCGATTGATTTCCGAGCAGGTTCATTATCTTTTGACCGGTCTTTTTTCGGGTCGTACTGCGAGTGAACAAAGCTGATTCCGAAAAAACAGAGCAGCAAGGTGGCGAAGGTAATTCGTGCGACTTTCATTTTAAAAAATACTTTTCAGAGTTTTTCGTCTGATTATAAACTTTTTCCGCCGCGCCCGCCAACGCCCGCACCCGCGCCTCTCTTTTCAAATCATTTGGCTTTTATCGCGTAACTCGCTAGAATTCTCAGGCAAATCTTATTTCAAAAAAATAATCGAATGAAAAAAAATCTAATCATCTGTTTAGCAGTTCTGTGTTTTTCCCTGCAAATTTTCGCCCAGGTTCCGACGGCGACTTTAGTGAACATCGTCAAAGCCGAAGACGAGCGGCGATACGATAAAACGCTGGAAGACTTGATGAAAAATCCGGTCGAGCAAATCCGCATTCGCGCCGCGCTCGCCGCCGGACGCATCGGCGACGACAAGGCAATTCCGATGCTCGTTAGTTTGCTGAGTAACGACTCGGACGCGGTGCGCCCAACGGCGGCGTTTGCGCTCAGCGAAATCGAATCATTGAAAGCGGCGGACGCGATTTTGAAAGTTTTGAAAGCGGCGAATACTGCGCCGGAAGTTCGCGCCCGGCTCGTGGAAGCGGCGGGGAAAATCGCGGCGGCGAACGCCAAAGACGCGAAAGCGATTGAACTCGGCGCGGCGATTCTCGACGTTTTAAGCGCGGAAGCGAAAAAAACGAAACAGGACAGATTAACGATTCTGCTCGGTTTGACGGCAATTTTGCGGGCGAAACCCGAAAAAGGTGATTTTGTCGCGGCGAAGTTTTTGATTAATCTCGACGCGCGGGTTCGCGCTGATGCCGCCAACACTTTATCGAGAATCCGCGTCAAAAACGCCAACGAACCGCTGCGGGCGATGCTGCTCGCCGACGATGACGCGACGGCGCGGGCAAATGCGGCGCGTGCGCTCGGCGCGGCGGAAGATCAAGACGCTTTCGCTGTGCTGCTCGAAGCCGCCGTCAAAGATGTGGATTCGCGGGTGCGCGTCTCGGCGATTCGCTCGCTCGGAAGTTTGAAAAATAAAAAAGCCGCCGCCAAATTATTGGAGCGCGGCGAAAAACTGATCGGCGATTTCGCTTCGGGCAAAACGACGTATAATTATCCGACTCAGAAAAGCGAACTGCTCGAAATCACCGTTACTCTGGGCAGAATTTTGCCGAATACGGGCGACGAGTTTGCCGCGAGTTTTCTTCAGGCTTTCCGCAATATAAATAAAATCCCGTCGCCCGAAATCGAAATCGCCTACGCCCGCGTCGCGCCCGCCGCTTATCTGAAAAATTATCGCGCCAAAAATCAATCCGCGTCGTGGCAGACGGTCAGCAGTTTGGCGCAGGGTTTGGGCGAGTTTGCCAATTCGCCGGACGAAAATTTGAAATTGCAGGGACGCACTGAGTTGGTCAATTATTTTTCGGAGTTTTTGGAAACGACTAAACCGGCGCAAGTCGCGGAGATGAACAAAGCCGCGCCCGATTTGATTCGGGCAATCGCCGCCTTTAAAGCCGACGGTTTATCCGATTTGCTGCGCGAGATGATTAATACGCAGGACGTTTTTGTTCGCGCCGTCGCCGCCGAACTTTTGGGCGAACAACCGGCAAATAAGGAAAATGCCGAAGCGTTGCAAAAAGCGTTTAATTCGGCTTTCGTCACCGATAAAGATTACAACGACGCGCAGTTGGCGATTCTCGACGCGCTTTTCAAACTCGACAAAAACGAAGCCGAACCGACGTTCTACGTCGCTTTAAATTCAAAAGATTATCTGGTTCGCAAAAAAGCCTTCGATTTTTTGAGCGATAAAGATTTACAAAAATCCGATTTGGTCAGAACGACGCTTGAAAAATACGCGGCGGGCAAAAAGAATTTGATTGCGCCGTTCGTTTCCAGCTCGAAACTCGGACAAATTTTAAACACCAACGCCGATTACACTCGCGCCGTTTCGCGCAAAAACGGTCAGGCAAAAGCAATTTTGACGACCGACAAGGGAAGTTTCACGATTGAATTCGCACCTGAAGACGCGCCGCTGACGGTTGATAATTTTATCAAATTAGCCAAGGCGAATTATTTTAACGGTTTGGAAATTCACCGCGTCGTCCCGAATTTCGTGATGCAGGACGGCGACCCGCGCGGCGACGGCAACGGCGGACCGGGCTGGCAGATTCGCTGTGAAATGAATATGCAGGAATACGAACGCGGCGCGGTCGGGATGGCGTTATCGGGCAAAGATACGGGCGGCTCGCAATGGTTCGTCACGCACGCGCCGCAGCCGCATCTCGACGGCGGCTACACGGTTTTCGGGCGCGTGAACGAAACGGATATGAAAGTCGTAGATAATCTCGTGCGCGGCGATAAAATTACGAGCGTGAAAATTGTCGAAGGAAATTTGCCGCAGAGAACACCGAGACGGAAAAATTAGCCACGAATATCACGAATATCACGAATAAAATAAGTTGATTTATTTGGTTTTTCCTATTCGTGATATTCGTGATATTCGTGATATTCGTGATATTCGTGATATTCGTGGCTAAAAAAAATTATGAAAGAAATACAAACTCGTTCGCGTTTCGGCACGGCGAAGGAAGAACGCCAACGAATCGAGATTGAAGACGGACTCGAAAGTCTTTCAAAATACCTCGACGATTGGGTGAAAATTCCCGTCGTCGGCTGGCGTTTCGGGCTGGATGCGCTGATCGGTTTGATTCCGAACGTCGGCGATACGGTGACTTCGCTGGCTTCGTTTTACATTCTCGTCGCGGGCGTTCGTTATGGCGTTCCGAAAATTACTCTGCTTAGAATGGCTTTTAATATCGGGCTTGATTACGTCGTCGGCGCGATACCGCTGGTCGGCGATGCGTTTGATTTTTTCTGGAAAGCGAACCGGCAGAATATGAATTTGATTCGGGAACGCGGCACGGGCAAAGGCAACGGCACGACCGGCGATTATGTTTTCGTTTTCGGAATGATTGCGCTTTTAATCGGAATTCTCGTCGGCTCAATTCTGGTGAGTTTGTATATTTTAGGATTATTTTTCAGAGAGATTGGGAATTTATTCGGATAAGAATTTAGCCACGAACAAACACGAAAAGACGCAAAAAAACTCTGAATTTATTTTCGTGCCTTTTCGTGTTTGTTCGTGGCTGAGAATCTTAGGCGCTTGCTTCTTTCGCTTGCGCGGGAAACATTTTTTCCAATGCCGTCGTCAAAACGCTAACGCCGAATTCGCCCGCCGCACGGGTTTTAAGTTTCCCTTCCGCGTCGAACAAATAATAAACCGGCACCCAGCCTTGTTCGTTCAAGAACGCATCTTTTAGTTTGTGCTGATTATCAATCGCACAAATGTCCGTGATGTTATGCGCCGCAATGTCTGCCTTTACTTTTTCAATATCCGTGTCGGCTTCATAGCGCGGCATATGAATCGCTACGGTTCGCAAGCCGCGGTCTTCATATTTAGCTTTTAATTCCTGCAGTTTCGGCATATTGGTTTTGCAAATGCCGCAGCTCGTCGCCCAAAAATGGACGAGCGTCGGCTGACCGCTAACGTAATCGTCGGCGGTCTCCTGTGTTTCGTTTAACCATTCGGTCGCGCCTTCAAATTTCGGCAGCGACTCTCCAATTCTCATTGGCATAATAAATTTCACCTTTTAGTTTTTTAGAAAAAAAGTTCGCTAAGTTTTGCAACTTAGCGAACCGTGCTTGAATAAATTAAACCGTTAAATTTTCCTGTCCCGGTGTCCAGTCAGCCGAACACAGCCCGCCGGTTTGAAGCCCTTGCAAAACGCGCAGAGTTTCGTCAACCGAGCGTCCGATGTTCAAATCGTGGACGACCGCATACTGCAAAACGCCTTCGGGATTGATAATATACAATCCTCGCAAAGCGATGTTCTGGTCTTCAACCAAAATGTTGTAAGCCCGCGCTAGTTTGCCGCCGACATCCGAAGCCAGCGGATAATTCATATTCGCTACGCCGTTTTCCTCACGCGGCGTTTTGATCCACGCGCGATGCGAGTGAACCGAGTCGGTCGAAATGCCGATAACTTCCGCGCCGATGCCGTTTAATTCTTCGATTCTATCGGAAAACGCCGTCAACTCGGTCGGGCAGACGAACGTAAAATCGAGCGGATAAAACATCAAAACCAACCATTTGCCCTTAAAGTCGGAAAGTTTGACGTTCTCCGCCAAAGTCTCCATATTCTTCGTCGAAGGCATATCAAAATCCGGTGCGGGCTGCCCGACTTTCGCCGTGATTATTTCTTTTGCTAATGCTGTTGCTGCTGACATATAAATTTATTATTTCCTCGTATTATTTATAAATTATTGACATTCGGGACATAAACCGCGCAGAGTCAATTCCAGCGATTCGGGTTTGAACTTTGAAAGCCGCGCCGCGAGTTCGACCAACTCGTCGGGCATTTTCAAATCAATATCAATCAGTCTTCCGCATTTATTACAAATCGCGTGGTCGTGCCGTGCGGTCTTCGCGTCAAAGCGATTTGCACCGCTAAAGCCGAATTGGATTTCCGCGATGTGTCCGGCTTCCTTCAAAAAGCGCAGCGAGTTATAGACAGTCGCAAAGCTAATCGTCGGAAGCAACTGTTTCGCCTCGCTGAAAACCTCGTTCGCCGTCAAATGATGTTCGGCTGAACGGATAACCCGCAAAACGACTTCGCGTTGTTTCGTCAAACCTAAATTGCTTGTCTGTTCCGTTGCGTGTTTCATATCTCGAAGTTAAATTTAGAATAATTCTAATTCTAAGATATGTCAAGATAAGTCATAAAGATTTCGACCACAAAGAGGGGCGAAGAAAGCACGAAGACTTAAAAACCTTTCTTTTTGAAATCTTCGTGTAGGTTCGTGGATGAAATCTCTTTAGCGTTATTTAAGATTCTTGAATGACGGCTTTCGATTCGGCGGGTGCGAGATACAAAATCCGTGTGCAGCTTTCACAGGTTATGATTCGGTCGCTGGTCTTCATCTCGACTTGCATTTGCGGGCGCAGTTTCATAAAACACGCGCTGCACGAGCCGCCGACCACTTCCGCGACCGCGATTCCGTCGCGGCTTCTTTGCGCCAGACGATTGTAGACGGCAGCCTTCTGCGCGGGCAAAGTGACGAAAATTTCGTGGCGTTCGGCGGTTTTCGCTTCAAATTCTTTGCGGTTGGCGGCGAGTTCCTTATCGAAATTTTTGAGAGATTTTGCCCGGTCAGCCTCTAAAGAATTCACTTCGTCCGCACGTTCCGTCAAAATTTTTTCAACCTCTTCGATTTCGGTCATTTTCTCTAAAACCTGCGTTTCGAGCGCGGAAATCTGTTTTTGCAGCGCGTCGGTTTCACGCATCGCCGTTTCGTATTCCTTTTGATTTTGCGAACCTTTCAAATTTCGGTCGGCGCGTTCCAGATACGTTTTATTTTCGGCGATCTGTTTCTCCAAACCGGCGCGTCCGGCTTGCGCTGCGTCGCGTTTTGCCTGTATTTCACGAATAGAAGAGGCGTGCTGTTCAAACTCTTGTTCGATACTTGCACGCCTCTGTTCCGCAGATTCGATGGCTTGTTTTAGTTTGCGGATGTTGGTATCCGTCTTTTGCAGCTCAATCAGCTTTTCAAGTTCTGAACTCACTTTGGAAAATCTCCTGTTTTGTGTAACTTTGTCAGTAGGAAAATTTTCACACATTCTCGAAGAAGAGTAAAGAGTGAAGAGTTTAATGCCGAATCGAAACCTAAAATGTTATGTTCAAAATCTGTCAGCGATCTTCTACTCTCTACTTTTTCACCGCCTTATATTCGATTCTGCGATTCTGAAATCTGCCGTCTTCGGTGTCGTTGGTTTTTATCTGCGCCGATTCGCCGTAGCCTTTTTCAATCAGCATTTCCGGCTTGACCTGAAATTTTATCAGCGCGTCTTTGACGGCTTTGGCGCGGCTTTCCGAAAGCGTCTGGTTCGCCCCGTCGTTGCCGACGTTATCGGTATGCCCGCCGACTTCGATTACCACGCCGGGCGGAGCTTTTTGCAGATAACCGGCGGCTTTTTTCAAAAACTCCATTCGCGCGGGCGGAATGTCCGACTTGTTGCTTTCAAAATTAATCACGAACAGATTCAAAGCCCGCAGCAAATCATCAATCGAAAAATTCTCGCCCAAATCGTCCAGAGCCTTGCTCGCGCAGCGTTCGGCTTTATCAACTTCGCCGGCTTTGATGTTGATACATTCGTTGCTGATGTTGGCGACCTGTTTGCATTGGGCGATGAGCGGTTCGCGCTTTTTGCCGTCTTCGCCTTTGATGTCGCGCGGTTCGCAAGTCCAATTCGGATGCTTGATTTCGACTTTTTTCGTTTCGTTGGCTTTCAGGGTCGGCAAAAGAATCGTGCCGTCGTCCGAGGTCGTTCCCCAATATGCGCCGTTAACCAAAACGCTGCTGCCCGCCGGTGCGCCTTTGACGACCTGCTCGAAACCGCTGTCCCGCAGAATAAAAATATAGACGACCAGCAGCATCAAAACGGCAAACAGAAACAT
>JAJAZE010000443.1 GCA_026785925.1 Pyrinomonadaceae bacterium | reverse complement strand
CCTGGATTCAGCAAAATCTCCACTTTGCCGCCTGCGCCGGTTGAAACTTGGTCGCCGATTTCCAATTCGTCGCCTTTCAGCAAATAACCGCTTTTCGCATTTTTCCGGGCGATTTCGACTTTGCCTTCAACGAAATTAACGCCGCCGGCTTTTGCCGAAATAATATACAAACTCGACGCGGCGGAAGTCGTGCGCCGTTCAGTTTGTGCCGAAACCGTCGTCAAACACAGCACCACCAGCAAACTAAGCGCAAAAACGGATAACAAATGTCTTTTCATTTTTACTCCTTATCAAGATGTTTTCTTCAAGCAATCTTACGCGATTTCATTCGATTGCACAATGAATTTCGGTCGAATTCGACATTGCTTGCCGCCGAAAAAACTCCCCGAATTTTAAGAACAACCTTTGTATCTGAAATGCAATCCAAGAACTGCCGAATAATTGATTTTCGGCAAGTTTGGGAAACGAAATTATGGCAACTTACAAAGACCCGATTCAATGTTTCGCGCCGCTTGAGATAATCGAGAGATTATTGGAAATTCGTTCTGAACTCGGCTACCCGGAAGTATTACACGTTGATAATTCAGTTGATTTAGTCGAGTTTTTAGACGCTTACGGTTTTGATGTCTACGCTTTTTCGAACCGGAACGAAAAGATAAACTACGGCGATTATCGCGCCTCGATTGTGCCGGGCGGCGACGCGGTTCACTGCTCGATAACGGCGCACTAAATTTTTTACCAGTCCCCAAAACAACCAAAGGAACGCGGAAGGTGATTTTCGATTGAGAAAAGCCTTCCGTTTTCATTTTTAAATAGCCTTGACAATAAAAAGCGTTCCGTCGTCGTCGAGAAATTTGCGCTCGGTAAAGTCCGCGACACCTTTGCGGACAAAATCAATCAACTCGTTGGCGGGAAGCTCAATGCCTTCTAAAACGCGCCTGGCAAAACGGTCTTGACCATATTCTTCACCGTTTTCTTTGGCACTTTCGGTGATGCCGTCGGTGTAAAGCACTAACACTTGTTTTTCATCAAACTTAATAAAATGCTGGTGATAACGCGCATCGAAAAACATTCCGAGCGGCAGATCACCGTATTCAACGAACCGATATTCGCCGTTCGGTTTAATCAGCAAAGGCGGATTGTGTCCGGCGTTGGAAAAAACGAACGTGCGATTGGTAGCATCTAAAATCCCGTAAATCGCCGTGATAAATTGATTATCTTCCACCGAATCCCAGAGCAGATTGCCGACTTTCGACATCGCAATGTGCGGCGCGTAACCGATCTGCACACTCGAACGCAGAGCGGCGCGCAGAAACGACATTAAAAGCGCGGCGGGAATTCCCTTGCCAACCGCGTCGGCGACGACGATGCCGATTTGGTCTTCAAACATTTGCACCCAATCGTAATAATCGCCGGAGACTTCTTCGGTCGGGAAAATATACGCGCTGATGTCAAAACCTTCGATTTGCGGATCGGTTTCGGGCAGCAGTTCGAGCTGCACCTGCCGCGCAATTTGCAGTTGCGCCTGTAAGCGATTCGATTCGACGACTTGCTCGTGAAGCTGAACTTTTTCGATGATAATGGCGACCTGCGAAGCCAATAAAAGCAGTATTTCCAAGTCATCTTCTTCGTAAGCGTTCAAAAAATCGCTTTCGAGGTCGAACACGCCGACGACTTTATCATTAGAGATGATCGGCGCGACCATCTCCGAGCGCGTCAGTTCTCTGGCGCGAAAATAACGCGAATCCTGCTCGACATCCGGCGAAATCAGAGGCTTGCGCGTTTGCGCGACGTAACCGATAAAGCCTTCGCCCATTCTCAGGCGCGGCTCGATCAAATCAAAACTGATTTCGTAACCGCGAATCGCTTTTGATTTGAAAACATATTCGTTTTTGCTGTCGGTTTCAATCAAATAGATGCCCGCCGCGTGATATGGCACGAGTGAGCCGAGCGTGTCCATTACGAGCGTCAAAACCTCTTCCAAATCGAGCGAGCGGCTGATTGTTTTCGTAATATCGAGCAGCATCCGCAACTTATCAACCGTCGAAAGCTGTGGGTCAGGCAAAGAATTTTGCTGGATTTGTTCAATCATAGTTTTTGAGAGATGAAGGATGAGGAACGAACAAAACAAAGGCTCAACTTTTATTTTTCACCCTTTATCCTTTATCCTTCATCCTTCATTCTTTTCTCAGCCGCTCACGACTTTAACTTTATAATCTTCCCACAAACGCGAAACTTTCATTCGATATTCGACGAGTTCGCGGCTGACGTTGTAATGCCGGGCAATTTCGCGGGAGGTTTTGCCTTCCTCGACCAAACGCTGCAAAGCCGAATACGGCACGAGTGCCGCCGCGCCGACCGAATACGCCGCTTCTTCATCGTCTTCGCGGTAATCGCGGGCAATCGGCTTGCCGTGTTTATTGACATTTTCAATCGCCAGACGGCTTGGCTGATGTCCCAGAAAAACGTGACAGATTTCCTCCATCAACGTCGCGTTTTGCCGGTTGGAGTTGTGCGTCGGGTTCAAAATAATTAGTTTTCTGCCATCGGGCAGAGCTTGCGAACACGCGCCGCCCGACCATTTATCGCTGCCCGAACCGAGCAGGTGCGCTTTTGTTTCCGCCGTCAAAAAAGGTTCGATTTGTTCAAATGAAGCGACCAGAAGTTTCGCGTAATGTGCCAACTCGAACGGGTCAAGCCGCTCGTCGTCGCGCCGCAAACCGGCGAACTCGCGCAGCCCGACGGCTCGAATTTCATATTGTCTGCCTTTGTTTGACGGCGGCAAAATCGAAGTGTCCACATTGGCAATTATAGTGAAAAAGTGGAAATGTGGAAAAGTGGAAAAGTAACTTGCCTTTCGCCGCTTCGTTCTTTCATATAAAGTACAAAACTTTTTAATTGCTCTGCTTTTTCACTTTTTCACATTTCCACTTTTTCACCTTTAAACTTTTATTTTCTTGACACCGGTTCATTGTGAAAACTACACTTAGATTTTACCGAAGTTCGTCTAAAAACCGTTGTGAATCTGCCGAATTATTTAACCGTTGCGCGTATCGTTCTCGTTCCTCTGCTGGTCGTGATTTTGCTGACACCGTTGGCGGAAGACTATTTCGGGATCAGCGGTTACGCCCTCGCCATCGCTATTTTTCTCGCCGCCTCGCTGACCGATATTCTCGACGGACATCTCGCCCGCCGCCGCAATCAGGTTTCCAATCTCGGCAAACTGCTCGATCCGATTGCCGACAAACTGCTCGTTTCCGCTGCGTTGATCGTGCTGGTCGAAAAGCATCTCGCGCCCGCGTGGGTCGTCGTTATTATATTGGGCAGAGAGTTTATTATCACCGGCTTGCGCTCGATTGCCGTCACCGAAGGCATCGTTATTCAGGCGCAAACTTCCGGCAAAATAAAAATGTGGGCGCAGTGCGTGGCGATTGTCGCTTTGCTGGTCGCCGGTGCGACGGGCAATGTGCCGGTTTCAAATTTCGGTCTGGTTCTCCCGACGTTTCGATTCTGGGAAGTTATCGAAGTTCAGACGGCTTTCAATCATCTTTTCAGTTTTTCACTCAATACCGACGATTGGCGCGTGTTCGGCTACCTGGTCGGACGCGGCGCGTTGTGGGTTGCCGTCGTCACGGCTTGCTGGTCAATGTTCGATTACTTTAAATACTTTTTGGTCGAGAACAAAAAACGTCAAACTTTAAAAAAATCGGTTTTCGCCGAACCGGAAACAATCGCGCCCGGCAAATAAAAAAACGGGCAATAATCACCCGTTTCTCATATTTTTAGTCGGAAGATATTTAGTAGCGCGTCGCTATTTTCGACGGCTGAGTTGAAAAACCGGGCGTGTGATCGTCAAGCGGATCATCGCTTTTGTCGGCAAATTTACCTTTTTTGTCCGCCGCCCGAATCACGCCGTCCTCGGTTGAAAAATAAAACGAGCGCGTGCCGATAGAAGAAGTCTGCGGCACGGCGTGAATCTCGCAGCCGCCGCCGATTACCGGCAGGTTAAGCACCGTGAACCGATAACCGTTTCGTTCACCTTTCCCCAAGACCGGATCAATCAGTTTTTGCGAACTCAAAGCCTGTAAATCGGCACATTTTCCACTGCCGTCAACGGACATAAACGTCATTTCCGCGCCGCTCAAAGTTCGCATTGCGGTAATCGCCGAACCTTCGTTTGCCGCGCGTCGCGCCGCCAGGAAATTCGGAATCGCAATCGCCGCAATAATCGGAATAAACAAAACTATCATCGCGCTCAACACGATTCCGGCAATCGCAAAACCTTTGCCGCCGTAGACGTTCGGTTTTTTGTTGGCTTTAACCAGAGCGACGATGCCGAATATCAAACCGACGGGCGCGATTAAAACACCGATCAAAAGAATCGAAGTGACAAAGCCCAAAATTCCCAAAATCATCGAAGCGATGGCTAAACCGCTTTTTAAATTCTCCGGCTGATAGTTTTGATAATTCTGCTGCCGATAATTTTGCGGTTGATAATTCGGACGATACGACTGGTTCGGCGACGGAAATTCCGATTCATTGGAGAACTGATCAGCGGCAAAAGGCTGACCGCTGAAATCGTCTCGAAACGGTTGATGATCGGGCGCAGCCGCTTGAAATAAATGTTTGCAACGCTTGCATTCAACCGCCGTCGCCCAATTTGTCAGATTGCATTCAGGACATTTGACGCTGTTCATAAAATTTATTTTCAAACAAAAAGCGGCTGACAAATTTATGTGCCAGCCGCTTTTTTACTTTCAATTGTTTTTATTGCATCTCAACGCGGTCGCCGGTCGTTACTTCCTGCGCCGTGCGCGTAATAACCGCCGTCGCGGTTTTTTCTTTGACATTTAATATCACGAGTTCGCCGACGACTTTCCGCAAACCGTTCGGTCGTCTCTCCTTCGCTTCGACGTTGGTGACGACTTTTCCGTTAGCACTGCCGCCGGATTTGCGCGGAGCCTGATTGGAAAATTTGCCGCCGCGAAATTTGTCGCTTTGGAAACCTTCGTCCCGTGCGCTGACCGATTCTTTTTCGTCATTCTCGAAAATACTTCCCGTGCCGAGCGGACGATAAATCGTCAGATAATCGCCGACATTGACGTTATCTTCCGAACCCAAATCAATATAAACAATCTGCTCGCGTCCGAGCAGTTCCTGTCCGTCACGAGCCATAAAAATTCTGCCGGAAGTTTTGCCGGAAGAATCCGAAAAGCGATTCAGAGCCGGTCTCTGCTGAAAACCCGGACTCGTGCGCGAAGGTGTCGGCTGAAGCAAATCGCCGAGCAGCAGATTATCGCAGGACGAAATGACCCGCGCCACCGAAACTTCCGCTTTGACATTGACAATCTCGACCGCGCCGACTTCCTGCACATAAAAACCGAGATTCTTTTTTTTCGTCCACCGCGTTTCGACTCTGCCGCGCGGACGAATAACCGAAAACAAATCGCCGACTTTCACGCCGCGATTCGCGCCCATACTGACATAAACATAGTTGTTCTGCGAAAAGAGATTCTGCTCCTGCTCTTCTTCCGCACCGACGATTTCATTCGCCGTATTGACCGCGCCGGTTTCCACATAACCGGCGCAATATAGATTATTACTGCCCGCGACCGGCATTTTCCGGTTATCTACGGCGATCACGACTTTTGGTGTCGAAGTCGGTTTCTGCGCGAACACCGAAACCGAAAATACCGCTAAAAATAAAAAAAGCGTTCCGAAGTTTGGTTTATAAAATCCTTGAAAACTCACGTTGTTCTCCTTATTGACTGGTTGTTTTTGAATTTTTCTTTTTTTGCAAAAGAAAGAGGCTGACCGGAAATGTTTGCTCGCCCGTTTAGCGGACAATTGGTATCGTAACCTTTTAGTTAAACAAAGGTCAACATTTATTTTTATGTTAAAACTCCAAAGTTTCAGGTTTTCAGATTTGCACAAACGATTTTGATTTTGTAGTATTTTCGCTTGCGATTGATTCAGCAAATCGCATCAAAGCCGGTGTAGCTCAGTTGGTAGAGCAGTTGATTTGTAATCATCAGGTCGGCGGTTCAAATCCGTTCACCGGCTCCATCAAGTTTAAAAAAGCGTATTCAAAAAGGATGCGCTTTTTTTGTTTGCCCATGCGAACTAAGGGGATCAATCAAAAAAGGCGCATCTCGTTAAGAATGCGCCTTAAAGTTTTTATTGAGCGATTTACTTTACCGCCGAACAAGATATAAACCGTTCCCATCCTCAATTATTATATTGAAAAAGCGCGACGGTTTTAGCTAATGTTTGAAAACCGCCCCACAAAAGCGGCACGGAAACCAGCAGCCACGCAAAGGCGATGGCGGCGGTCGGAGTTTTTTTGATGTCGGTTGGTTGATTTTCCATAATTTTTCTCCTTTGTTTGTTTATGCGGTTGCACCTTGCTGCACTCCGGCTGTTTCGGGTTCGGGCGGCGCGGAGGGCGCGGCGTTATCCTGAAAATGATGTTTCGAGTCAACCGGCTTGATGAGCAGATTGCTGATAAAACCGATCACCGGCAAACCAGCCATTACATAGATCGCCGTTGAATAGACTTGCGCCTTCGGGATGCCGCTGTTGATTTGATAATCGCGCAGATAGGTCACGATAGTCGGTCCGGCGATTGCCGCCGCCGACCACGCCGTCAGTAGTCTGCCGTGAATTGCGCCAACCTGCATTGTGCCGAACATATCGCGCAGATAAGCCGGAATCGTCGCAAAACCGCCGCCATACATCGTTAAGATCAGGCAGAATGTGCCGACGAACAACGCCAGATTTCCGGCGTTGGCGAGCGACGGAATCAGAGCGTAAAGCGCGCAGCCGAGACCGAGATAAATCTTAAAACTGATGTTACGCAAAACTGCGGCTGTGCCGCTTGATGTGCGGAAAGGCTGTGCCTTTCCGCTGATTATTGTTAATAATTCAGCGGCTGCGCCGCCCGTTTGGAGGCGCAGCCTCCACATATCTTGAGAACCGCCGACGGAAAGGCACAGCCTTTCCGCACATCAGCGGGCGTAGCCCGAAAAAAGCCGCGCTGCGTAACATCAGATGTAAGTCGGTTTGCGCCCGATTTTATCAGACAGCGAAGACCAGAAAAAGCGTCCGATTAAGTTGAAAAACGACAGCAGTCCGACAAATCCGGCGGCAGCGGCAGCCGCGTTTTTTGTTTGGTCGGCAGTCGGCGCGGAGATGCCTTTGAGCAGAAATGTTTCCTGAATCAACGGCGAAGCCTGCGCCAGAATACCGATTCCCGCCGTGACGTTTAAGAAAAGAACGACCCACAGAAAATAAAACTGCGGCGTTCTAATCGCTTCGTCCGTCGTGACGCTCGCCGTCGTAATCATCGCGTTGCTATTTTTAACGGGCGGCGTGTAGCCTTCGGGTTTCCAATCCGCCGCCGGAACGCGCACAGTGAACACGCCGAACATCATAAACACGAAATAAATCGCCCCCATCGTCAGAAACGTCTCCCACACGCCGACCGATGTCGAAGTGGCGTAAAACTTCATCAAATTATCCGCCAGCGGCTATAATTGGGCGGCGCAAATCGTGTGATCACGATCAAGAAATGAAAAAGCGAACATTTAGTTTTCCTCCTCGAAATGAATGATGTTTGAAACAGCTTTGCTTTTGAAAAACCTTAGCGACGAACGAAAAGCGTTAGTGAATTGCCTGTTAATGAAATCTTAAAAATTCCAAATCAGGCAACTCATCAACGCGGGAAACAATTATTTATTGAATTGCGATTTGTAAATTGATTTTGCCGCCGCTCCGAAAACCGTTGCCCAGACTGCCGCGCTGACGACGTTTTCGAGGTTTATCTTGCTCAAAAAACTTGATTTGGCGCGAGGGTGGCTCGAACTTCTCTGGGCGGGCGCATTCGCGTAGCCTTCAACATAATCGTAATCAAACTTGCCGACGATTCCGGCTTCGCCCGTTTTCGAGACGTGCGGCGCGACCGTGATGCGGACGAATTTTGAAACCGGCGTGTTGCTGCGGTCGGCGGTCGAGCCGATTGGAACCAACACATTCGCTTCGGGAAAATAAGTCGCCGTGCAGCCACGCGGAATGTCATACGGCACGACGATAAAATGTCTCGCGTGTCGTTCGCCATCGTCAAAATAGCTCGTTAAATCAACGACTTGTCCGGTTTTCAAACGGCGCGTCCGCATATCTTCCGGGTTCATCAAAATCACGCGCCGCTCATTGTGAATTCCGCGATAACGGTCTTCGAGTCCGTAGATCGTCGTGTTAAACTGGTCGTGAGTGCGAATCGTCATCATTATCAATTCGCCGGGCGCGAAAGTGTGAATCGGTAATTCGTGAACCGTAAAATTCGCTTTATTAGTCGCCGTCGGGAAAACGCCTTCGCGCGGCTTGTTCGGCAAGTAGAAACCGCCGCCGACTCGGATGCGCTGATTGTAATTGTCGAAACCGGGAATCGTGCGTTCGATTTTCTCGCGGATATTGTCGTAGTTTGCCGCCATCGTGTCCCAATCAACCTTTGATTTCGCGCCCAAAACCGCTTTCGCCATATTAGCGACGATCCACGGTTCGCTTCGCAGATGTTCGCTCGTCGGCTCTAAAATACCTTTCGATTGCTGAACAACGCCCATCGAATTTTCGCAGGAAACAAACTGATAACCGCCCGTTTGCGCGTCTTTTTCCGAGCGTCCGAGACACGGCAAAATTAACGCTTCTTCGCCGGCAATCAAAGCTGTGCGATTTAATTTCGTAATCACCTGCGCGGTTAATTTAGTGCGCTGTAACGCCTTTCCCGTATATTCGGTGTCGGGTGTTGCCGACAAGAAATTGCCGCCGAGCGCGAAGAAAACTTTGCCGCGCCCGACATACATCGCCTTGATCGCTTCGACCGTATCGTAGCCGTGTTTGCGCGGCGCGGTGAAATTAAATTCTTCATCGAGTTTTTTCAAAAACTCTTCGCGCGGACGTTCCCAAATGCCGACGGTTCTGTCGCCCTGCACGTTGGAATGCCCGCGCACCGGACATAATCCTGCGCCTGTCCGACCGATATTTCCGCGCAGAAAATGCAGGTTGGCGATTTCCTGAATCGTGCCGACGGCGTTTTTATGCTGCGTCAAACCCATCGCCCAACAGGTAATTACGCGCTCCGATTTCATATACAGCGCGGCGGCGGCTTCAATCAACTCGCGGCTGACTCCGCTCTGTTCGACAATATCGCTCCAATTGGCGTTTTCGAGATTTGCGCGAAATTCATCAAACCCGGCGGTGTCGCGTTCGATAAAATTTTTGTCCAGAACCGTTCCCGGATTTGCCGCTTCCGCCTCGAACATAAACTTCATCATCCCTTTCAAAACCGCCATATCGCCGTTGATGCGAACCGGCAGATGTAAATCGGAAAGCACCGTTCCTTTGTTGCCCAGAACGGCAATCGGAAATTTCAGCGGATTTTTGTATTCGCCCGGATTCGGGTTGACGACGCTCAGCAGTCCGGCTTCGGGCAGCGGATTCATCGTCAGAATTTTCGCGCCGTTGTGTTTCGCCTGTTCGAGCGAGGTGAGCATTCGCGGGTGATTCGTTCCCGGATTTTGCCCCAGGATAATAATCAAATCGCATTTATTAAAATCTTCGAGCGTCACGGTTCCCTTGCCGATTCCGATGGCTTCGGTCAACGCCGTGCCGCTCGATTCGTGGCACATATTTGAACAGTCGGGCAGATTATTCGTGCCATATTGACGGATGAAAAGTTGATATAAGTACGCGGCTTCGTTCGACGCTCTGCCTGATGTGTAAAAAATCGCTTCGTCGGGCGTGTCAAGTTCGTTTAGATTTTTACTCAAAATCGAAAAAGCGTTTTCCCACGAAATCGGCTCGTAATGCGTCGCGCCTTTTCGCAGATACATCGGGTTGGTGATGCGACCTTGTTTGCCGAGCCAAAAATCTGATTTATGCGACAGTTCGGCGACCGAATGTTTTCTAAAAAATTCCGGTGTCACCTGTTTCGTCGTCGCTTCGTCGGCGACGGCTTTCGCGCCGTTTTCGCAGAATTCAAAAAGATGCCGGTCACCGTCCGGGTCAGCCCACGCGCACGATTGGCAATCGAAACCGTCTTTTTGATTCATCGCCTTGAGCGTCCGCAGCGTTCGGATAACGCCCATTTCGCCGAGCGTGTGTTTCATCGTGGAGATGATCGCAGGCAGTCCGGCGGCGAAATGTTCGGGTTCGGTGACGCGCAAGCCGGTAAATTCTTCGGGCGTTTCGGCATTAACCATTCCGCTTCCGTTCGCCGCTGCCGTCAAATCGTCGTGCGAATTGCGCCGTTCCGCCGCTTCCGCCCGCGCCATTTGTTCTCTGCCTCTATTTGCGCCGTGCGGTTCTTCAACCGCTTCCTGAATAATGTCTTTTTCGTCGCGCAGATTTTCCTTGCCCGCCGTCCAATGACTCGGCTGATGCGTGTCGGAAGCGTTCGCCGCTTCGTGTGCGCCGTCAATCTGTGTTCCTTCCTGCGGGTCAACCGTTTGGTTTAATTTTTCATTCAACATTGATAAAAATCTCCCTGATTCGTCCTTCGCATTTTATTTTTCAAGCACATTTTCCGGTCGGATGCGGAAAAGCGTCAACATTGTCCGGGTCATTTTTTCTGTCCAGACAGACGAAATCTTTTTCGATTAAAATTTTCAGGACATTCTTAGAATTACCGTTTTTACCTGAATCATCTTCAATCGTCTGCTCGCTTTTCAAACTAACTTCGTCGGACTCAACCCAATTTTTGGCGGTTTTCGCGGGAATCGTGACAGTAATTTGGTTGTCGGTGTAATATGTGAAAATTTGTTCGGCTTGGTCGTCGGCTTTGAGAATATAACTCAACTGCGCGGCGTTCGACGTGCCGAATCGAATCGTTTCCGTCACGTTTCCGGTTTTCCCGAATTGCTCGACTTCGCCGCGCAAAAGCCGCAATCGCAGCGAATTTCCCCTGATACGAAGTTTCATAAATCAAAAAAAGTAAAAATTTACTGTGCCGCTATTATTGACGCTTTCGCTTTCTCAAACTCGGTGGATGCAAATTTTTCAGCCGCAAAATTATTTGCACCTTCGATTCTTTCTGCACCGCAGTAAATGTTGAAACGATTGTCACGAACAAAGCCGAGCAGCGTCATTCCATATTCGCGGGCGAGTTCGACGGCGAGGCTTGACGGCGCGCTGACCGCCGCTAGAATCGGGATTCCAGCCATCAGAGCCTTTTGCACCAGTTCAAAACTGGCGCGTCCGCTGACCAGTAGTAATTTGTCGGAAACCGGCGTTTTGTCCGCCAAAAACTGCGTCCCGATCAGTTTGTCAACCGCGTTATGCCGCCCGACATCCTCGCGCAAACTTTCGATTTCGCCCGCCGCATCGAAAAGCGCGGCGGCGTGCAGTCCGCCCGTGCGGTCGAAAACATTTTGGTAATTTCGCAAAACTTCCGGCAAGCGATGAATTATCTCCGCCGTAAAAACCGGTTTCGCGCTTTCTTCTAACCGACAAACGCCGGTTTGCAACGCTTCAATCGAAGTTTTCCCGCATACGCCGCAGCTCGAACTCGTATAAAAATGGCGTTCCAGCCGTTTGAAATCAATTTTGACATCAGAGCGCAAATCAACGCGCACCGTATTTTGCCGATTTTCGACTTTTGCACTCACGCCGCAGTAGCCGATTTTGTTGATTTGCGCGGCTGATTCGACAATGCCCTCGGTGAACAGAAAACCGGCGGCAAGCTCGAAATCGTCGCCCGGTGTTCGCATCGTAATTGAAATACTTTTGTGCGTCGGTCGAGCATTTTCAATAAAGCCGAGCCGGATTTCCAGCGGTTCTTCAACCGCGAGCGCGT
>JAJAZE010000442.1 GCA_026785925.1 Pyrinomonadaceae bacterium | reverse complement strand
TCGGAGTCTCGCGCACGGCGCGACATAAAATCGTTCCCTGCCGGTCAACCGCCGCCATCCGCAAATTAGTTCCGCCCAAATCAGCCGCCAACACAATTTCTTTATCCATATATCAAATGAAATATAATTTTTTTAATCTGAATAATGCTTGAGTTAGTGCAGCAAATCACTCGAAAGCACTGCGTTAATGTTTCAACTCCACTGCCAAAGAGTTCTCTAACGCTTGAAATTATGTCGTGAAAAAAGTCGTTGCCGATCTTTATTTCTTCCCCAAAACATACCGCTTGTAAACCACGTCGGGCGTGTCGAGATTTCTGCCCGCCTGCAAATTGACGGCTAACCGAATAAATTGCGCCATTGACCACGCGAGCGGTGTTGCCGAGCCTGTGCCTTCGCCGAATTTGAGTTCGGGAATAAATTGTTTGTCTATATTTTTCGGCACGTTCGGCGAATCCCAAATTTGTTCGGGAATCATCAAACCTTCGTTGGCGAATTTCGCCATTGAATCAAGGCGTTTTTGCGCCGCAATCAAATAATCAATACTTGGCTTTGCTGGCGGATATTTTTTAGAACTATCTTTATTGTCATTCGGAATTCGATTGTTGATTTTGTCGAGATAAAATTTTTGCATTGCCAATTCATATTGCCCGCGTTCGCCCGCGAGCAACGCCCAAAGTCTGCCTTTGCCCGTGTATTTCCCGTCGAAATTCCAGCGTCGCCCATCATCCATTTCGCCATAGCCGTCGTGGTTGTAACGGTAAAACGCTTCGCCGTTCGGCGTGTTGACTTTGATTTGCTCGTCAATGACTTTCAACGATTTGACGATTAACGGATCGTCGGGCGATTTGATGCCGAGCCGCACCAATTCCAAAAATCCCGCGTCCACGATTTCGTTTTCGATAAAAGTTCCCGCGCCGTTATTCAAAACGGTTTTTTCCTTCGCATCAGGTGTGCCGTTTTCAGTCAGGCGAATGTAATAATTGCCGTCGCCGTATTTGCCGTTCGTCGTCGCCGTCCATTTTTCGACGTTCGCCGCCCAATCGTCGGCGGTTTTTAAATAAAGATTCGCCGAAGTTTCATCGCCATTTTTCCGTGCGATTTCCGCCGCGCAAACTAATCCGGCAATTTCCGCCGCAATCGTCGAGGGCGAATAACCAGACTTTTCTTCCCATCGTTCCTGCGGCGTTTTCGGTCCGGTTTTGATGATAAAATCCGCCGCTTTTTTGACGTGGTTTTCCCAAGTCGGTTTGTCGAAACGCTTTAATTGATACGCTAAAATCAGCGGAAACGCCACTTCATCGAGTTGCAGCGAATCCCAGAAAGGCTTGCCGTCGAGATAAGAATTCTGCGGAAAACTGCCGTCCGGTTTCTGCTGCACATCAAACAAAAAATCGAGCGCACGATTCGCCGCCGCCACATCGCCGAGTGCCATAAACGCCGTCGCCACCTGATACAAATCACGCGACCAAACCAGATGATAACCGCCGACCGTGTTTTCATTCGCGTTTTTATCGCCGCCCCACGGAACGGACAAACTGGCGATATTCGCGCCGCGCCTGGTTTTATCCTCGTGCGCTTTAAGCTGCATCGCCGCCATATTAAACTGCGCCTGATATTTCGCTTCAACTTTCGGCAGCGTTTTAACGTAATTGCTCCAGCCTTTTTCGTATTCGGCTTGGCATTTAGCGAAACCTTTTTCTCTCGAATCGCGGGCATTGGCAAAAGCAATCCCAAATTCATATTTTTCTTTTGCAAAAGACAAAATCGCTGTGAAATTTCGCGGGTTATTAATTTTTGCTATTTGAACGACATTTCCCTTTCCGGCTCTCCAATACGGCTGCTGAATTCGCCCGTATTGCTTGAGTTGTTCAATGCCGTCGCTCGTTTGGTAATACCCGTTTGTCATTTCGGAAATCGGAGAAGAAAACATTAAAGCCGAATTCATTTCACCGTCATTTGCGCCTAAACCAAAATCAATCGTCGAAGATAAAGATTCTTTAACCGGAACGCCGTCGTCTTTCGCATCCGAATTACCAAGCGAAACAATTCTCGGCGCAGGCGAATAGGCTTCATCGCCCATTCCCGAATTTCCAAGCGACGGATCGTAATAAACATACAGATTCAAACTCTTGTTTTTCGGCTCAAATTTGACATCAATCAAGACTGAATCGCGTTCAACGTCCGTCGTATAAGTTTTCGTAATCTTCCATTCGCCCGATTTTGCCGTGTTGATTTGCTGGAAAGTCAGCGAATCGGGACGCATAACTTTTACTTGATGAATCGCGTCGGCAGTTTCCGTTTCAACCTTTTTTGTCTTCGGATTGACGACGACGAATTCCAATTTGTGAACATTCGCCGTCGTCACATCAGGATAATAAACTTCCGTCATCGCGCCGCCTTCGAGCGTGAACCAGACTTTGCTTTCCAAACTCGCCGAAGTTCCGATTGCCTGTTTTCCGGCGGTTGACCACTGCGCGTCTTTGCCGGGTGCGCCGGGCGCGAGCGTTTGCGCCAAACCGAGCGAAGGAAAACAACTCAAGGCAAAAAACAGAATGAAAGAATTAAAAGTCCGCCGTCCGATTTTTTCGTTTACTTTGTTCATAAATCAATTTTCCCGAATTTTCGCCTCCCGCAAATTTAATTTTGCCTGACAAACTTGCCGTTTTCCCAGAGTAAATCGTAAAGTTTTTCGCCCTTTTCGGTTATGCCGTCGTCAACCGCATTTTTCTTGAAAACTCCGACGGTCGTGCCTTTTTGCGGCAGTTCGTAAAAATTATTTTTTGAAAACTGCGGAATGATTTGCGATGAAATATCGAACCATTTTCCGTTTTTGTATTCGAGAAAATAATTTTCGCTGCCCATTTCAAATTCGGTCTGCACGGCAACAACGTATGTTTGATTGGGACGTTTGAACAAAGCCATCGTCAAACAGCTTTGCGCTCCGTCACAGCCGCTTTTCCAGAAACCGTTCGCCGCATCTTCGACTTCCAGAAAAGTTTCGATGTATTCCCGACGCGCCCGTTCGCAGTTTTTATCTTTCGACGGCTGGCAGCCTTCGAGCGTGAAATATTTCTGCGGCAAAAGGTTAAAAAACTCGCGCACCGTGCGCGGCTGTTTGGTCTGCGCGTCAGCCGCGACTCCCAAAATAGAGAAACAAACCGCTAATAACAAAATTGTTTTTCGCATTAACTTTTTCTCCTGAAAATTCTAAACCCGTAACCGTCCAAACTCAGGCTCGGCAATCCGTTGCTCGTCGCCGCTTTTTCTTTGCGCTTATCGTCGTCCGGCGGCAGCGGTGCGCCCGTGTTCGGCGTGATTTCTTCATAATTTCCCGACGTTTCGACTGCACCGAAAAATGGTTGATTCGATAAATTTATCGCTACCAGAATTTCTTCATTTCCGCCGATTCGTTTAAATGTCAAGACTTTCGCTTCGTCCGAGTTTTTCAGCCAAGTCAAATCGCCGCGCCGCAATGCCGTCGAATTTTTGCGAAGCTGAATCATTTCCTTGTAAAAGCGCGGAAATTCCGGTCGGCGTTCGGCGAACTGCCAGAAAATCGGCAGCTTTTCAAACAGCGCGGGCGCACCCGATTCGGTGACATCGCCGGATTCCATTCCGTTATAAAACATCGGCACACCGTCGAGCGTGAACACCAAAGCCTGCGCCGCGAGCGCACCTTTTTCGCCGAAACGGGCGATGGCGCGGCGTTCGTCGTGATTATCGGAAAAGCGCATCCGCAGCGCACCTTTCGGCATTTTCGCTTTGTCCGCTTCCCAGACTTTTCTGATCTCTGAAGCTGGAACATTGCCCTGCAAAACATTCATCATCACCGAATGATTCGCCCACGAATAATCTAAATTGAACGCTTTGGTCAGCAAATCAGGCGATTCCCATTCCGCCAGCCAAATCGTGTCGGGCTTGATTTTGTCCACTTCCGCCCGCGCCGTTTCCCAGAAATCGGTCGGCACGAATCCGGCGACATCACACCGAAAACCGTCCAGATCGTAATCACGAATCCAAGTCTTCAGCATCTCCGTCATATATTTTCGCAGTTCGGCGTTGTCATAATTCAAATCGGCAACGTCCGCCCAATCCGGCACGGGCGGAACAATTACGCCGGTTTTGTCCTGCGTGTAAAACGCTTTGTTTTTCATCATCACGCTATCCCAAGCCGTGTGATTAGCGACAATATCAATGATGATTTTCATCCCGCGCCGGTGCGTTTCGGCAATCAACTTCTGCAAATCAGCTTTTGTTCCATAATCAGGATTGATGGCGTAGAAATCCGTGACGGCGTAGGGCGAACCGATAGTTCCCTTTGATTTCTCTTTGCCAATCGGATGAATCGGCATCAGCCACAAAACCGTTACGCCGAGATTTTTTAATCTGTCCAAATCGCTGGTAATCGAATTAAAATCGCCTTTTAAAGAATACTGGCGCGGGTAAATTTCGTAAATCACCGCGTCTTTCACCCAATCCGGCGAAACTCGCGCATTTTCTTTGGAAAAATCGCGCGTCGTCGTCTGAGATCGCCCAAAGCCTGAAAAACCCGTCAGCACAACCAGGAGAATGATAATGTTTTTGACGAAAAATTCGTGTAAAGTTTTGTATTTCATAATTTTGGTTTTTATAAAGTTCACCGCTTATTTGACTGCAAATACGCCAGCCGTCCGAGCGGGCAGCGTAACTTTAACCATTCGATTTTCGATTTTTATATCCGAAACTTTGCCGAGTCGGTCGGTTAAAATCGTTCCGTTTTTTAATTTGTCGAAACCGACACTTTCTTTATTACTGAGCGAAGCCGAATTATAAATGTAACCGTTCGCTTCATAATGATATTGAGTTTCGATTTTGAATTCGACGTTTGCCGGTTTCGTATCGTTATTGAAAATCACGATAACCGCTTCTTTTTCGGTTGAACGGACATAAGCCATCTGCTGCTCTTCGTCCAATAAATCGAGCGTTTTGCCTTTTCGCAAAGGTTCGAGTTCCAAACGTAATTTGCCCAGTGCCGCCAAATGATTCCAAACCTCGTTTTCTTCCGCCGTTCTGCCCGAATCGGTAAAAGCGTTTCGATTATCGCCGGGAAAACCGCCGGGAAAATCGCGCCGGTTGTCGGGATCGCCGCCGCCGCGCATCGCCAATTCGTCGCCGTAATACAGCAGCGGCGTGCCGCGTGAAGTCATAATCAGCGTCTGCGCCATTTTCAAACCTTCGACGGTCGCTCCCGTCTCGTTCATAAATCGCGGCATATCGTGAACGCCGATGAACGTCGTCAGCACATTCGGATTCGGATAAAGCCAATCGCGCGCGAACATTTGCGATATTTCACGAATGTTTTTGCCCTGCGCGAAAGCGTTACGAAGCGGATAGAAAAGCGCGAAATCGTAAAGCGTGTCAATGTTTGTATCAATGCCGTCGCGCCCGCGCCGCCCGGTTTGAAAATACGAAATCAATGCCGGATCGCCGTCGTAAAGCTCGCCCAAAATGTTCACGCCCGGATATTCGCGCTTGATTGCACCGCCCCATTTTTGCCAGAACGTGCGCGGAACGTGCGGCAGCGTGTCCATCCGAATCGCGTCGAAACCGTTGGATTCCAGCCACCAAATCGAATTTTGAATCAGATATTTTTCAACTTCCGGGTCGTCCTGATTAAAGTCGGGCAGAATGTTGATAAACCAGCCGTCAATGTTGCGTTTTTGTGTTTGGTAGGTCGCGCGCGAATTCATCGCCGTCCATTTTTGCCAGTTATTCGAGAGATGATTTTCGAGCGTTCCGTTCCACCAGGTGGCGGTCGGCGGATCGCTCGCCCACACGTGATACGGTCCGGTGTGATTCGCCACCTGATCTTGAATCACTTTGAGTCCAAGCGCGTGCGCTTTATCAATCAACTCGCGCAGTTTAGCCGGATCACCCAAGTGTTCGTCAATCGCATACATATCCGTCGCGCCGTAACCGTGATAGCCGGTCGTCGCCGGGACATTCTCATAAACTTCCTTAGTGTCGAGTTGATCGTTGTTATCGTAAACCGGAGTCGTCCAAATTGCCGTCACGCCGAGCGATTTCAGATACGGCAATTTGTCAATCACGCCCTGCAAATCGCCGCCGTGATAATGCCGACCTTTCGCGCGGTCGTAAAGTCCTTTCGATTTTGCCGGATCGTTATTTGAACGGTCGCCGTCAGCGAAACGGTCGGGCATCAGAAAATAAATCACGTCGTCGGGCGTGTAGCCTTGAAAGCGATTGGTGCGCGATATTTTTTGACTGATTTCAAACGGCGCGTTGACCATTCCGCTTTTCGTTTCGATTTTGAAATTGTATTTGCCGACTTTTGCGTTCGGCGCAATTTCGACATCGAAAAATAAATAATGCCCGTTTTCCGAATGGCGAAAATTAAATGATTTCAAACCGCTGTTACTCGGCGCGACCACATTCGCGCCGCTCAAATTCGTTCCGCGCACCAGAACGCGCACCGGATTGATTGACATCTGCGCCCACCAATTCGGCGGATCAATCTTTTCAACTGTCGGCGTTTGGGCTTCGACGGCGGACAGCGAGCAGTAAGCAGTGAGCAGTAAAAAAACAATGTCACGCAATTTATATTTCATATTTTTTGCCATAGAGTTCACAGAGAACACAGAGGTTTGCCGTTTTGTAGTAAAAGTCTCGGTGAACTCTGTGTTCTCTGTGGCTGAAAATCTTTATCTTCCGTAAATTTCCGTCAATCCGCGCAATCTTTCCGCGATTTCATCCGGGAAATCGCCGTCTCTGCATTGCCAAAACCAGTTTCCCGAACTCGACGCGGGCAGATTCATTCTGGCTTCGTTTCCCAAACCTAATAAATCCTGCATCGGCACAATCGCTGAATTTGCCACCGAAGACCAGACGGCGCGGACAAAATCCCAATGAATTTCCGCGCCGTTTGACTTCAGGTAATGCAAACAAAAATCGTGTTCGCGCCTGATCTGCGAATCATCGCGCGTCGAACTTTTCCCGACTCCCGAATTAAACCAGCCTAACGTCGTGTCGTTGTCGTGCGTTCCGGTGTAAGCGACCGAGTTGTTGATGTAATTGTGCGGCAAGTCGTGATTTTGCGGATCGCCGCCGAACGCAAACTGTAAAATCCGCATTCCGGGAAAGCCGAACAGGTCGCGCAATTCCTCGACATCCGGCGTAATCACGCCCAAATCTTCCGCCCAAAAAGGCAGATCGCCGATGGCGTTTTTCAAAGCGTCAAACAATTCTTTGCCGGGAACATTCACCCATTTTCCGTTGACCGCCGTTTTGTCGCCGCCGGGAACTTCCCACGCCGCCGCAAAGCCTCGAAAGTGGTCAACGCGCACGATGTCAACCGTTTTCAAAGTCGCTTTTACGCGCTCAATCCACCATCGAAAGCCGTCACGACGCATCGCGTCCCAGTTGTAAATCGGATTGCCCCAGAGTTGTCCGGTCGCCGAAAAATAATCGGGCGGCACACCGGCGACGACCAGCGGGCGATTATCTTCGTCGAGTTTGAACTGCGCCGGATTGCACCAGACATCGGACGAATCAAGCGAAATAAATATTGGCACGTCGCCGACGATTTGGATCTTTTTTTCGTTGGCGTATTTTTTCAAATCCGCCCACTGCCGAAAGAAAAGCCATTGCTGAAATTTCTGCGCCTGAATGTCTTCGCGCAGATTTTCTCCGGCTTCATTCAAAACATTTTCGTCACGCCGCCGCAAAGGTTCGTCCCATTCGAGCCACAACTTCTGATCCTGCGACTTTTTAACGGCGCGAAACAGCGCGTAATCGTCGAGCCAATCGGCTTCATTTTGGCAAAACGTCTCGAACTTGCCGCGCAAATCAACGCTCGTCGTTCCGCGAAACCGCTCGTAAGCCAAATTCAAAAGCCAATTCTTCCAATCGTAGAGTTTCCCGAAATCAACTTTACCGACGGGAAAATCCGGCTTCCGATTAATTTCGTCCGTGGTTAAGAATCCGTCTTCGACCAACAACTCCGGCGCAATCATATTTGAATTGCCTGCAAAAGCCGAAAAACACTGATACGGCGAATCGCCGTAGCCGGTCGGACCGAGCGGCAACACCTGCCAGTAGGTTTGGCGGGCGCGTTCTAAAAAATCAACGAATTGATAAGCATTTGCGCCCAAATCACCGATGCCATAGTTGCTCGGCAGCGATGTCGGATGTAGTAAAATGCCGCTGGCTCTGGGAAAGTTCATAAATTTTAACAAATAACATTTAACTAAAACCGGAGCGTAATTCACAGCCGCAGAGAGCCGAAAATTGCTGAGATTTGCAGAAGAAATTATAAAACGTGTTTGTTGTGAAAACAAACTAACTTTAAATAGATTTTAATAAACAAAACAATACTTGGCTAAGACTATTTTCAGTTTTTAATTTTAGGTCGCCGACGCGAATTTTCCGGCTAATACGAGACTCAAAGAACCTTTCAAGGTCGGCGTGTCGTTCAGCGTGGACGCTCTGATAATCGTCTGCGGCAATCCCTGGCGAACGCTTCTTTCGGCTAAAAATTCGATTTCATCCTTGATTAAATCCCACGCTTTTACGATGCGCCCGCTGACGACGACGGATTGCGGACTGAAGCCGATAATGAGGTTCGAGATGCCGATGCCGATGTATTTCGCAGTTTCCTTTAACGCTTCGACCGCTTCTTTTTCGCCCTTATTCGCCAAATCAATTATCTGCTCGACGTTTAAATCTTCACCGGCGACCGGCTGCCGATTTTCAATTCGATTCCGGTAACGCGCCGTCAGTGCGACTTCCGAAGAATGCGCTTCCCAACAGTTGCGGCTGCCGCAGGAGCATAAAACCGGTGCGTTTTCGCCGATTATCATATGTCCGAATTCTCCGGCGGCTCCCTTCTCGCCCCGATAAACCTGTCCGTCGAAAATAATTCCGGTTCCGATTCCCTCGGCAACTAAAACCGTGATGAAATTTTTGTCCCGCCGATTAATTTCCTCGCCGAACCACAACTCGGCTAAGGCGATGGCGTTCGCGTCATTGTCAATTGTGACCCGCAAATTGGTTTTCTCGGTAATTTGTCTGGCAATTTCCCAATTGCTCCACCCAAAATATGGAACGTAACGAACTCTTCCGGTTGCTTGGTCGGCGACTCCGGGAACGCTGATGCCGACTTCCAGATGATGTTTCTTGTTGTCGAGCGCGTATTTTTCAACGCGCTCGACAATTTGCCCGGACATATAATCGGCATCCGGCGATGTCGGAAAAACGTCTTTCTTCAAAACCTGTCCTGCTAAATCAGCCAGCGCGATAGTCGTCACGCGCGGCGTAATATCTACGCCGACGGCGACCGGAATTCCGGTTCTGATCTTCAGCAAAGTCGGTTTTCTGCCGCCGGTTGAATCGCCCGTGCCGATTTCCTCGATCAAACCGTCAAACTGCAAATTGTCAACAATCGCCGAAACCGTTGACCTTTGCAGCTCCGTTTGGCGGGCGATTTCGGCGCGTGAAATCGGGGCGCGGTCGCGGACATATGTCAGAACTATTTGTTTGTTGATGTCGCGGATAGTGTTGGTGCGCGCAACTTGAGCCTTTGCCTTATGTAAATAAATTCTTTTCATCAGCGAAAATCCCGATAATTTTAACAGCGGCGTTATTACGTTATTTGTTGTAAAAACGAACAAAGTAATAGATAAACTCTTTTTTGATTTTTTACAATGACGGCTGAGGTTTTTATAAAAAACAAAGTGTCTCTGACTGTTTCAGACTCCGCCCACATTCGATACATTCATAGCGGCTTTCGATTTTGCGTGACTGTTTTTGCAGAAGCCCGCTACGGAAGTAATGGCGCAAACGATAAACGCTCTTACTTCCGTAGCGGGCTTCTGCATTGGTCGCCTAATTTCGAGAATCGCTCTAACTGATTGCCTATTCCGCGCCGTTTAAATCATTCTTAAACTTCAATTTTCTTGTTTATCTTTTTTACTTTGGTCGGCGTTCCGCAGCCGCAATCAATGCCGCACGAAGATTTCGTCGAGAAAGACTTCATTTTTTTCCAGGCGATGCGTCCGACATAAAAACACGCCCCAAAAACAATCAGGGCGACGATAAATGTTTGTATGTTCATAATCCCAAATTTTACGCTCTAAATTTCAAACTTCAAATTCCAAAATATGCGTCTCGATCTGGAATGTGAAACCCATAAATTAATTTAACCAAATCCCATTAATTTCCCGCCCTGATAAGTCAGGAACGCCGCAATGTAGGCGAGAACGGTCATATAGACGACCATAAAAATCGCCCACGACCACGAATTCGTTTCGCGGCGGACGACGGCGACCGTTGACATACACTGCATCGCCAGCAC
>JAJAZE010000441.1 GCA_026785925.1 Pyrinomonadaceae bacterium | reverse complement strand
TTTGCTGGCATACATTTTGCAAAACTCTTGGAAAGACGAGGCTTTACAGAGAAATGCTTTGCCGGTAATTCCTCATAAACAAACGGAAACTATCACTGTTTAATCAAAATCAATCGCGTTGGGATGCCAAAACTTGTCAGTCCCCGGGTGCCGAAATTTGTTATTGACCACGCGATTTTGACGCGCCGATAAATTGCAGAGTCCAATTTTTTATAATGTCGGCGAGTTATTTCGCCGTATCGTTCGGAAAGCTCATTCCGCCTTAAAAGAAACTTCGGCAAGAAAAACCAATGAATATATTTGAAGATTTGATCGAGGAATTAAAAGAAGAGAATTTGCTGGAAAAAACGGTGAATGAACCCGAACGTGCCGGGGGAAAAGTCGCCGTTCAAAAAAGCGATGCCGGAGAAAATATGGCGGCGAAAGTTAAAGAAGGAGTTCAAAAATCGGAAGTCAGTGCGGTCAACTTGCCTTCGTCGCTGGAAGTGGCGGAGCGGGAAAACAACGAGGCGGAATTTTACCGCAAACGGGCGAAGAATGAAGTTTCCTTCCTGCAAATGGTCGAGCATGTTTTTGCCGGAGTCGAGCGCGAGCAATTAAAAATCGTTCCGAAGCCTTACGACGATTTGGAAGTCAAAAAAGTTTTGCATTCATTTTTGCAAATCTCTCACGCACCACACTCTTCGGAGCACGCGAGCGCACACTTTCGGCTGCTGGAGGAAACTGAAAGGTGGCATTCGTCGCTCGCGTTGCGGAACGAACGCCTGCTGACGGCGCAACTGCGGCGTTACTGCGAAACATCGCGTCCGCCGCTGAGTTCACCGGCGTTGATTTCACTGGCGCGTTTTTACCGCAATTCCACTTATTCAGAGCAGGTCAGAAGCAAATTTGATTTGGTGCTGACTCGTCTGCTTTCAAAGGAAATCGGCGGCAATCAGAGAGAATTGGTACTCGCTCGTCCGAAATTAGCGGCGCATCTGATCGAGCTTTACGCCGAATGGTCGAGCGTTCCGTTGTATTCGACCGACACCGGCGACGCGGAAATTGCCGGAATCGCGCAGGGATTTGAAGATTTTATAATTGAAGCGGACGAAGCCGGAAGTTTTGACGAGTTGATCGAAAGCAGTTTCTTTAATCGGCTGCATTTGTTTAAGAAAAGCACCAACGAAAATTTCTTCGCGCCGCTGGTTGCCGCCGCCGCCGTCGAAAGCAACATTCGCATCGGCAATCGTTACGTCGAGTTGTTAGTGAATGAGAAGGAAAAAGGCGGCTTTTTTGATCTCAAAAACAAATACGGAGCGGCGCACGACCAAACAGTTTCCGAAGCGACCGGCAAAACCTTAGCTGTCGCAGAACTGCTCAATCAAAAAACTGCCGCGCCGCCGTCCAAAGAAACATTAAACGTGCCGAACGAAGCCGCGAATCGCCAAACGGTCGAATCTGCCAAAGCGAAATCGGCGGCAACGGTCGAAGCCGCGCCGCAATTTGACAAACGGCTGATCGTTTTGGCGGGCATCGCCGTTTTATTATTAGTGATTATTTATCAGATTATCGGTTGAAGTTTGCGCGGAATGCCCGACGGCAAAAGTCTTTTCAAAACGAAAATTTAAAGTAATTCTCAAAACGATTCGCCGGCGGATGATGTTTTTGAGGATTACTTTTTTATTTGGTTTTGATAATCTGCGATCTTAAACTCGGATGAAAATCACGCCGCTTCACCAATAGATGTTCCGATAAAGTTAAAAGTAGTTAAGCTACCGCTCGTTCTTTGAAAATCTTAGTTTATCAAATCGGCAAATTGAATCAGTCCGACGATTGCCGATGCGGTCATCGAAAATAATCCGGCGGCTAATCTATATTCATCTCTTAATATCCGATAACCTTTGACCCGCCTGATGCT